>NZ_JBFUMO010000763.1:0-2245 GCF_054049355.1 Roseateles sp. P5_E11
GTCGGCCAGCGACGCCAGGCGCGCCACCTCGGCGAGCTGAGCTTCGCTGGCGCCTTCTACCGGCCAGAACGCATCGGCCTGGCGGTTGCCCAGCGTGATGGTGCCGGTCTTGTCCAGCAGCAACACGTCGACGTCGCCCGCGGCTTCAACAGCGCGGCCCGAGGTGGCGATGACATTGGCCTGCAGCATGCGGCTCATGCCGGCCACACCGACGGCCGACAGCAGGCCGGCGATGGTGGTCGGAATCAGGCAGACCAACAGCGCCACCAGCACGACGAGGCTGACCGGCTCGCCCGCGCCGGCCACCGCCACGCTGAACTGAGAGAACGGCAGCAGCGTGGTGCAGACACCCAGGAAGACCAGCGTCAACGCGACCAGCAGGATGGTCAGCGCGATCTCGTTGGGCGTCTTCTTGCGCTTGGCGTTCTCGACCATGGCGATCATGCGGTCGACAAAGGTCTCGCCTGGGTTCACGGCCACGCGGGCCACGACCCAGTCGGACAGCACGCGGGTGCCGCCAGTCAGCGCCGAGAAGTCACCGCCGCTCTCGCGGATGACGGGGGCGGACTCGCCGGTGATGGCGCTCTCGTCCACCGAGGCGACGCCGTCGATGACCTCGGCATCGGCCGGCACGACATCGCCGGCCTCGATCAGCACGACTTCGCCCTTGCGCAGCGTGCCGGCCTCGCGGGGGTGCCACTTGATCGTGTCACGTGGCGCACCGGGCTTCCAGTCGTCGGTCACCTTGGCCCAGGTTTCCTTTTTCAACCCGCGCAGCGACGCCGCTTGCGCCTTGCTGCGGCCCTCGGCCAGAGCCTCGGCGAAGTTGGCGAACAGCACGGTGAACCACAACCAGACCGTTACCGCGACAACGAAGCCGTTCGGTTGCGCGACGGACAAGCCCGTCGTCAACAGGCTGCCGAGGTAGACGACGAACATCACCGGGTTGCGCAACTGCGTGCGCGGGTCCAGCTTGCGAAAGGCKTCGACCAGGGCGGCGCGGGTCAGCGCCGGGTCGAGCAGGGAAAAACCAGCAGCGCGATTCATGAAGCGCTCCAAAGGATCAGGTGCTCGACGACGGGCCCCAGGGCCAGCGCCGGCACATAGTTCAGAAGACCGACCAGCAGCACGGCGCCGATCAGCAGCACGACGAAGAGGGGGCCATGCGTGGGCAGGGTGCCCTCGCCCGCCGCCAGCCGCTTCTTACCCGCCAGCGAGCCGGCCATGGCCAGCACCGGCACGATGACGCCGAAGCGGCCTATCCACATCACCAGGGCCAGCAGCCCGTTGTAGAAAGGCGTGTTGGCCGACAGGCCGGCGAAGGCGCTGCCGTTGTTGTTGCCGGCGGACGAGAGCGCGTACAGCACCTCGCTGAAGCCATGCGCGCCAGGCGCCGCGATGCCGGCCTTGCCGGGCTCCAAGATCACGGCGACGGCCGTGCCGATGAGCACCGCCAATGGCGTCAGCAGGATGGCCAGCGAGACCATCTTCATCTCGTGCGCCTCGATCTTCTTGCCGAGGTATTCAGGCGTGCGGCCAATCATCAACCCGGCGACGAAGACGGCCAGGATGGCGAACACCAGCATGCCGTACAGACCCGCGCCGACGCCGCCGAAGACGACCTCGCCGAGCTGCATCAGTACCATGGGCACGGCCCCGCCCAGCGGCGTGAAGCTGTCGTGCATGGCGTTGACGGCGCCGCAGCTGGCGGCCGTCGTGATGACGGCGAACAGCGAAGAGGCGGCTATGCCGAAGCGCACTTCCTTGCCCTCCATGTTGCCGCCCGACTGCGTGGCCGTCTGGGCCGAGTCGACACCCAGCGCGGCGAGATGCGGGTTGCCGGCCTGCTCGGCCGACGTGGCGATGACGACGGCGACAACGAACATCGCCGTCATCGCCCCCAGCAGCGCCCAACCCTGGCGCATGTCGCCAACCTGGCGGCCCAGCACGAAGCACAGCGCCGCCGGGATCAGGAAGATGGACAGCATCTGCAGCGCATTGGTCGCCGCGGTCGGGTTCTCGAAGGGGTGGGCCGAGTTGGCGTTGAAGAAGCCACCGCCGTTGGTGCCCAGCATCTTGATGGCGAGCTGCGAAGCGACCGGACCGAGAGCAATGCTCTGGCTCTGGCCGTGCTTGTCTTCCATGACGGGCTGACCGTCGGCGCCCTTCAGCGGCTGGCCGGCTTCGTCGAGCTTGGGCTCCTGCCATGTCTGAGCCTCAATGGTCGTGACGTCCTGATAAGGCT
>NZ_JBFUMO010000764.1:0-2243 GCF_054049355.1 Roseateles sp. P5_E11
ATTGAGCCGCTCGCACATCGCCAGACGGGCCGGCTTGGGGCGGCCCGGCGCTCGGCCCAAACACAACTCGACTACGTGATGGCCCGTCCGCATCTCGCACTGAACCTCTTCTGGCGCACCTTCGCCTGGCTGGCCCTGCTGCTGGCCGGCGCCGTGCTGGCATGGCAATACACCTTCAAGCTGCTGGAGGCCCAGCCGCGCGCGCTGGAGTCGGCCGAGCAGTTGGCAGGCCTCGTCAAGCTCAGCCGCATCGCGCTGGAGCACACCGACCCCATCAACCGCGTCGCCGTCATCAGCTCGATGTCGCGCGGGGACACGGTGCAGGTGCGCGTGGCCGAGACCAGCGACCGCTGGTTGCCCTACGACACCAGCCCCTTCGCCAAGCAGCTCGCTTCGGAGCTGCGCAACACGCTCGGGCCCGATACCGTCGTCGCGCGCAACGTCAACGACGTATCGGGCCTGTGGGTGCGCTACGTCGTCGGCGAGGACGCCTTCTGGCTGCGTACCAGCGCAACGCCTCTGTCCATCTCGTTGGCCAGCAACTGGTGGTGGGTGGTCATTGCGCTGCTGGCCACCGTCGTCGGCTCGGCGCTGATCGCCCGCCTCATCAACCAGCCATTGCGCGAGCTGGCGGAAGCCGCCGGCCGCATCCGTGATGGTGAGTACGACTCGCGCCTGGACGAGAACACCATGACCAGCGAGATCCGCGAGGTCAACATGGGCTTCAACCGCATGGCGCGCGAACTGGCCAAGCTGGAGGAAGACCGTGCCGTCATGCTGGCCGGCATCTCGCATGACCTGCGCACGCCGCTGGCGCGGCTGCGGCTGGAAACCGAGATGAGCGTCAGTGACGAGCAGGCGCGTCACTTCATGGCCCAGGACATCGACCAGCTCGACGCCATCATCAGCAAGTTCATGGACTATGCGCGGCCCAACGAGACGCAGCTGCGCGAGACGCGGCTGACCGACGTCGTCGAGCGCGAGGTGCAGGGCTTCCGCGACCCCGACCAGATCCGCTTTCGAGTGCAGGTCAGCGAGGCCCTCAAGGTCTTCGTCGACGACACCGAGCTGGGCCGCGTGCTGCTCAACCTGTTCGAGAACGCGCGCCGCTACGGCCATGCGGAAGGCGAGCCGGCGCGCGTGGACGTGAGCGCCACGCGCCAGGGCTCCTGGGTGGAGCTGCGCGTGCGCGACCATGGCCCCGGCGTGCCGCCCGACCGCCTGCAGCGCCTCACCGTGCCCTTCTACCGCGGCGACGCCGCTCGCACCGCCGCCAGCGGTGCCGGTCTCGGTTTGGCCATCGTCGAGAAATCAGTGCAGCGCCTGGGCGGCACGCTGTCCATCAGCAATGCGCAGGGCGGCGGCCTCATCACGGTGCTCAAGCTGCAAGGGGCCTGAGCTGAGCCGCTCAGTGGGCCGAGGCAGCGCTCGCGGCGGGCGCCGGCACTGCCGCCTCGCCGAGCGACTGCGCCAGCTGCTTCTCCAGCCCTTTCTCGACCCCGATGACCACGTTCAGCGTCAGCCGGTAGGCATGCAGCGCCTTGATGAGATCCACCGGGTCGCCACGGCCGAATTCGGCATCGACCAGCGCATCCGTCAGCCGCGTGAACGAACCGATCGCGCTGAAGCTGGACTGGATGACCTGCTGCGAATCGCGCTGCGCGGTGTAGGCCTCGGACAAACGCCGCAGGTCGGCGTGCGGCAGGTGCACCAGGGCCTGGTCGGCCAACGCCGTGTCCCAGGCGTCGCGGCGCAGGCCCGGCGTGAACACGCTGATGTGCAGGCGCTCGCTAAGCAGGGTCTTGAGCGTCGCGGGCTTGGCCTGCCCCTGCTCGGCCAGCTTCTTCACCTCGCCGTAGAGGGCGTTCACGCCTTCCATCACGGTGCGGTTCTGCATGATCGTGGAGCGCACCTCGGTCAGATTGGCCTGCAGCTCTGAATCAACCTGTTCGATGGTCTGGCGCGCCAGCTTGCGGTGGTGCAGCGCCTCGAAGCCCGCCTCCAGCCCCAGGGCGGTCAGGATGCCCAGCACGATCATCACGTAGTGGACGCCGAGTTCCTTGAAATTGGTCGGGGCGTGGCCGGGAGGTTCGACGTGCATGTGCGCGGGCTTGGGAAGTTGGGGCGCGATGTTAGCCAACCCCGGAGGCCGCAAGAAGGCAGATCGCCCGCGCCTCGATCGCCCGCCCCTCGCCCACCGGCCCCATCTTCTCGGCCGTCTTGGCCTTCACATTGATCTGGCC
>NZ_JBFUMO010000765.1:0-2238 GCF_054049355.1 Roseateles sp. P5_E11
CACATCAGTCAGCGCCCTGCTCATCGCCGCGCCTGCCGCGCCGCTGGCATGGCCGGTTGCCAGCGAACCCAGCGCTTCATCCAACGCCACCCCCGCCTTCAGCAACGTGCCCAACTCGCGCAGCACAACGATGCGATCCAGCGTCGTCAGCACCCGACGTCGCACAGACGCGGCGGCCGTCACCTGCAATTCCTCGCCTTCGACCGACAGGGGCCTGAGCCCTTGGCGCAGCAGCTGCCGCGCCGCCTCGCCCTCGCTGTAGGCTTCCAACTGACCGGCCACGCTCTGGCCGCTGGCGTCGACTGCGCGATAGCGATAGCGCTGCATCACGGCTCCTCGCTGCTGGCTGCGCGCAGCACTTCCTCGAAGGTGGTTAGCCCTTGCGCGCACTTGACGAGCCCGTCATCTACCATGCTCCGGCGCCCTTCTGCGTTGGCGGTCGCGACGAGTTGCTCGACGCCGGCACTCTGGGCGATCTGGTGCTGCAGCGTGGCGCCCACGTCCACAAGTTCGTAGACGCCGAGACGGCCCAGGTAGCCCGTCCCGCCACATTGCGGGCATCCGACAGCGCGCATCCAGCGCGCCGGCCGCGGCATGSCAATGCCGCGAGCGAGCAGAGTGGCGGCACGGTCCTCCAGCGGCTCGCAATCAAGCAGCGGCTGGGCGCAATGCTCGCAGAGCCGGCGAACGAGGCGCTGCGCCATGACGGCACGCAGCGAAGCCRCGACGAGATAGGGTTCGATCCCCATGTCGACGAGACGGTTCACGGCCGACAGGGCGTCATTGGTGTGCAAGGTCGCAAGCACCAAGTGCCCGGTCAAAGCCGCCTGGATGGCGATCTCGGCGGTTTCACGGTCGCGGATTTCACCGACCATGATGACATCCGGGTCGTGGCGCAGGATGGAGCGCAGTGCCCGAGCGAAGGTGTAGCCAATGTCGGCCTGGGTCTGGATCTGCACGACGCCGGGCAGGCGCAGTTCGACCGGGTCTTCCACCGTGATCAGCTTGCGCACGCCGTCGTTGATCTCGGACAGCGCACCATACAACGTGGTGCTCTTGCCGCTGCCGGTGGGCCCCGTAACCAGCATCATGCCGTTGGGCAAATCCAGCCAGTGCATCAATCGCTGGCGATGGTCGTCTTCCATGCCGATGCGGTGCAAGCCGATATCGCCGCGCTCCTTGGGCAGCAGCCGGAGCACCAGGGACTCGCCGTGCACGGCCGGGATCGACGAAATGCGGATGTCCACTTCTCGACCGGCCACGCGTGATGAAATCCGCCCATCCTGGGGCAGGCGGCGCTCGGCGATGTCCAAGCCACCAATGAGCTTGATGCGTGACGCGATGGCCGGATAACGATCCATTCCCAGCGTCGAACGCAGTTGCAGCACACCGTCGACACGGAAGCGCAACGCACACTCGCGCTCACCGGGCTCGACGTGAATGTCAGAGGCCCGGGCTTCGAGGGCTTGGGCCAGCGTGTTGTTGACGAAGGCGACGACCGGGGCATCCTCGGCGAGTTCGCGCAGCGAGCGCGCATCCAGCGTACCGCGGGCGTCGCCGTGGCGCAGACGCTCGGCGAGGCTTTCTGCGTCGGCGGGCAGAAGGAGGTGCCAGAACGGTTCAACGATGCCTTCGTCGGCGAGCGCCTCACGCACGTCCAGGTCGAGCGGGTCGGCACTGGCCACCTGCCATTGCGATCCCTGCTCCCACATCAACACGCCGCGGTCCAACCACCAGCTCGCAGGCTGCTTCAGGCGTGCCATCGCCTCTCGGGCCGCCACCTCGTCCAACTGCGTGGGGGCCAGCATCGGGCAGCCCAGTTGCTCAGCCAGCGCCACGTACAAGGTGTTTGTCGAGACCGCACCCAGGCGCACCAGGATTTCGCCCAACCGCCCGCCTCGCGCGGCCTGCAATGCCAATGCGCTGTCCAGTTCCGTGGCCTTGAGCGCCCCGCGTGTCAGCAGCAGTTGTCCGATCGGGAGGGATTGCATCGCGACTTACTGCGTCGGTCCGGAGGCGGCCGCTCCCGTCGGAAGCGGCGTGGGCGCAATCCGGGTTTCGGCCGGTGGCAAAGGCATCGGCTCCGCCGGCGTTGACCTTTCGGAGGGAATCACGGATTGGGCACGTTCAGCCCATGGCCCGAGCGATTTGCGGAAGGCTTCGGTCATCAGCTCCGCGTCCCGCGTGTCGTTGAGGATGTAGGGCGTGATCAACACGATCAACTCGCGTCGATTGTTG
>NZ_JBFUMO010000766.1:0-2237 GCF_054049355.1 Roseateles sp. P5_E11
GGTCCATGGCGTTCTCTTAGCGGTCAGGAGAAGCGATGGATTGTGGTGCTGCGCCACACCTCGCCGGGCCTCAGCACGGTGGTGGGCCAGTCGCTGCTGGCTTCGTGGTGCGGTGAGTCGGGGTTGTGCTGGGTCTCCAGGCACACGCCATCGCCCTGGCGGTAGATGCGTCCGCAGGGACCGCACAGGCTGCCGTCGAGGAAATTGCCCGAATAGAACTGGATCGCCGGCTCGCTGGTCAGCATGTCCATGCGGCGGCCGGAGTGGGGGTCTTCCAGCGTGGCGGCGGGGCGCAGGCCGTCGGCGTCCAGATCGCCGTCGAGCAACCAGTTGTGGTCATAGCCCTTGGCGCGCAGCAGCTGCGGGTACGCCTGGCGGATGCGGGCGACGATGGCGGTGGGCGAGCGGAAGTCGAAGGGCGTGCCCTCGACCGCGGCGTGGCGCTGCGGGATCAGGTGCTCATTGACCTCGCTGTAACGCGAGGCGGGAATGCACAGGCGGTGGCGCAGCGCGCTGCCCTCGCCGGCCAGGTTGAAGTAGTTGTGATGCGTCAAGTTGACGACGGTGGCGCGGTCGGTCGTGGCTTCGTAGTCGATGCGCCAGCTGTTGTCCGTCGCGCTCAGCGAATAGCGCACGCTGACCTTGAGCTCGCCGGGGAAGCCCTGATCGCCGTGCGGGCTGGTGAGGGTGAACAGCAGTGCCTCAGCCTCGCCGGCGCGGGGCTCGACAGGCTCGGCAGCCCACAGCCGGTGGCCGAAGCCCTCGGTGCCGCCGTGCAGGCAGTTGGGGCCGTTGTTGCGGGACAGTGTGTGGGTTTCGCCGTCCAGCTCGAAGCTGGCGCCGGCGATGCGATTGCCGTAGCGGCCGACGATGGCGCCGAAGAAGGGGTTGCGAAGGGCGTAGTCTGTGAGGTTGTCGAAGCCGAGCACGACGTTGTCGATGCGGCCCTCCCGATCCGGGACCCACAGGCCGTTGACGATGCCGCCCAGCGTGATGGCCGTCAGCGCCAGGCCCAGCCCGTTGGTCAGCGTGTATTCATGCACCGGCCGGCCGTCGGCCAGCACGCCGTAGTCGCGGCGCTGCATCACGCCCACCCGCCGTCGACGATGAAGTCCTGCGCCGTGCACATGGCGCTGTCGTCGGCCGCCAGGAACAGCGCCATGCTGGCGATGTGCTGCGGCATCAGCGGCGCGTCGATGCACTGGCCCTTGGCGATCTCGACCTTGGTCTCTTCGGTGACCCAGAGCTTCAATTGCTTCTCGGTCATCACCCAGCCGGGCACCAGCGTGTTGACGCGGATCTTGTGCGGGCCAAGGTCGCGTGCCAGGCAGCGCGTCAGGCCCTGCGCCGCCGCCTTGCTCGCCGTGTACGCCGGCATGCCGCCCTGCTTGAGCATCCAGCTGATGGAGCCGAAGTTGATGATGGAACCAAAGCCCGCCGCCTTCATGTCTGGCAGCACGGCTTGCGCAGTGAAGAACTGGTGCTTGATGTTGACGGCCACGCTGGCGTCCCAGAACTCGGGCGTCGTCTCTTCGACGGCGTGGCGCTTGTCGTTGGCGGCGTTGTTGAGCAGCACCGTGAACGGGCCGCTGCGCTCGCGCAACCCGGCGATGGCCCCGCGCAGGGAATCGACGTTGGACAGGTCCGCCGCCATGAACTGAGGCGCGTGGCGCGAACCAGCCAGGCGGGCCGCGAGCGCGTTGCCCTCGTCGGCGGCCAGGTCGATGAAGGCCACCTTGGCGCCCTGTTCGGCAAACGTCTCCACCAGCGTTTCACCGATGCCGGTGGCCCCGCCGGTGATCAGGACGCCGCGGTCCTGGAGGCTGGGGTAGCGGGCGTAAGAACTCATCAGACTGTCTCCTGCGATAGGCGGCCCAGCTGCTTTGGCCGGGCGGTAGATGGATTATTAGTCATACTATTTTGTTTGCAAAGCCGGCGAATTTCGGGTTAACCCCGATAATCAAGGGTAAATAGTCATACTTTAATGAGAGGCATGCCGGCGATGACAGCCAGCCTTGYGCCRCCAGCCGGCGCTTGAACCAACTTCAGAGACAAGGGCCCGCACCATGAGCGCCTCCACCAGTCGTCCTTATCGCGGCGTCTTCCCCGTCGTACCGACCATCTTCCACGCCGACGGCACGCTGGACGTTCCCGGCCAGCTGCGCTGCGTCGACTTCATGATCGACGCCGGCTCCACGGGCCTGTGCATCCTCGCCAACTTCTCCGAACAGTTCGTG
>NZ_JBFUMO010000767.1:0-2236 GCF_054049355.1 Roseateles sp. P5_E11
CCTTCCTGCTGATCGTGATGAACTGGCGCACCTATACCGTTGCCAACATGCGCATCGCGATTGYGACCGGGCTTCCCGACATTCTGTTGATGTTGCTGCCCTACCTGCTGTGCATTCCGTTCGTGCTCGACGGGCGTATGCAGATCGGCGACATCCAGATCGTGTCGGCCTCATTCAGCCAGGTTTACAACGGCATCGGTGCGTTCATTACGCAATATGCCGAGATTGCGACCTGGCGCTCATCCATCGCGCGTTTGCGCTTGCTGAACGAGGCGCTGTCGCAGCAGTCCTTCAGCAGCGGCATCGTGATCAGCGAGAAGCCTGCGCCGCATATTGCCGTCCATGGTCTCACCATCACCTTCCCGGATGGCAAGCCGATGGTGGCACTCGGCGAACTGGAAATCGCGGCTGGATCGCGCGTGCTGGTACAGGGGATTTCGGGCGCCGGGAAAAGCACACTGTTGCGCAGCATTGCCGGGCTGTGGCCCTACGGCAGCGGGTCTGTTGATCTTCCCGCCAACGCGTCGGTCGCTTTCCTGCCCCAGCGCAATTACATGCCCAACGGTTCGATTGCCAGCCTGATGGCCTATCCGCATCGGGCGGATCGCTACAGCGACGAGCAATACATCGACCTCCTGAATGCGCTGGGGCTGCAGCGCCTCATTTTGGATTTGCACGCTTATCAGCCGTGGAGCCGCATCCTTTCGCCCGGGGAGCAACAGCGCATTGCAGCGGCGCGCGCCATTCTGGGCCAGCCCGACTTTCTCTTCATTGACGAAGGCACCAGTGCACTCGATGCCGAGTCGGAAGCGAACGTCTACAAAACGATCATCGAACGTTTGCCCAAGGCCGCCCTCATCTCCGTGGCTCACCGTGAAAGCGTCGCGTCCTTTCACCAGCACCTTCTCAGGATTGAGCAAGGCAGAGCCAGCCTTTCGCCAATCAATTAACCCTTATCAGAGGATGAAGCAGATGAGATTTGTCGTTAAAGGCGGACGTCTTCGGACGCTGATGGGCTTGGGCAATCTGGCCATGGGAATAGCCGTGTGCGGCACGGTGCATGCACAGGATCAGGCCAGCACAGCCAAGGCCAAGGCCGACGCCGACGGGCGCACCGCTGACGAGGTCATGCCCACGATCCTGGTACGCGGCAAGCGCACGCTCAACGTGGACATCCGGCGCGACCGCGATGACATCCAGCCTTATGTGGTGTTTGATGCAGAGCAGATTGCCAGAAGCGGCGCGCAAACCATCGAGGGTTTCCTGCAGACCTATCTGCCGATGAATGCGCAGCAGACGACGTCCTCACAGCTGGGTCCGCAGGTGTCGCCGAATGGACGCATCGACCTGCGCGGCCTGGGCTCCGACCAGACTCTTGTCCTGGTTGACGGGCGCCGGCTGCCCAGCATCTCGGCGGGCGATTCCTTCAAGCAGGCCAATATCAACGGCATCTCGATGTCGCAGATCGAGCGCATCGAGATCCTGCCGGCAACGGCCAGCGGCATCTATGGTGGTGGCGCAACGGGTGGTGTGATCAACATCATCCTGAAGCGCGATTACTCCGGGTTCGACGTCGACGTCAACTATGGCGGTGCTCTCGATGGTGCGGTGAGGCAATACCGCTTGGGCGTCAGCGGCGGTTTCTCGCTGGAAGGCGGGCGCACTCAGGTTCTGTTCTCGGCTTCGCGTGCCAATGCCGGTGTGCTGCAGTCATCGCAGCGTGATTTCACCCGACGGGGTGCGCAACAGCAGCTGCGCAACGATCCGACCGACCCCAGCGTCTTGATGGGTGGCGCCAACATCTGCTCAACCGATGACGGCTTTACCTGCTCAACCCAGCCCTTGCAGCTCAAGAGCGGCAAATCGCTGTCTTCGGCATTCACCAGCGTTCCCGCCAACTACACAGGGGCGGCCAGCGATGGCGGCGCGGCATTGGCGGGCAAGGCTGGCCAGCTCCAGTTTGAGGCTGCGATGCCGATCTGGTCTGCGCCTGAAACCACCACGTTCACCTTCAACACCCGTCGCGAGTTCGCGACCGGCATCGAAGCCTATGTGGACTTTGTACGGGACAATTCGAAGAATGCGCTCGCGATGCCGACGCCGAACCTTCAATACGTTCCGGCCAGCGCCGCGGTGAATCCCTTCCAGCAGGATGTGCTCTCCTACCTCACCGTGCCGGATGGCGTGGTGCAGCGTCAGGTGGTCAAGAACACCCGTGTCTACGCCGGAGCAATTG
>NZ_JBFUMO010000768.1:0-2234 GCF_054049355.1 Roseateles sp. P5_E11
GGCCAAGAGCGGCTTTGTCAATCTCCACCTGCTGGTCAGCCCAGAGGACYCCAAGCACCTCGAAGAGCTCAATCGCTTCCTTGCTCGGCTGGAGTTCCGCGCGCTTGGTGACATCTTCAATTGCACCAAGGCTGACCTGGTCCGGCTGGGCAAGGCCGCAGACACGACCATCGTTGATGACCGCAAGGCGCTTGAGCATGGAGCAACGCAGTTCAAGGTGAACTTCAAGAGCTTGTGCGAGACGTTCAGGGCCAGCGGCTGGGCTTCAAAGAACATTTTGATTGCAGCGGCCGGAGGCGAAGGCGACGGGACATCTGGCTTGCGCGGTGCGGCGGACCAGACCCTTCGGCAAGAGATAGAGAAGTTCGCGCATGTGATCTTCGCCAGCAGCACGGCGCAGCGGGAGTTTTGGCTTGGCAAACGAGCGATGAGCGCTGAGCAGCTGTTGGCTCGCTATGACGGGTGCAAACCATGCCTTCACGGCAGCGATGCCCATGATCCAACGTCGGTGGGTAAGCCCATTGGCGACCGTTACTCCTGGATCAAGGGAGCCTTGACGTTCGATGCGCTTCGGCAGGCATGCATCGACCCTGAGGGACGCGCCTACGTGGGAACAGAGCCTCCAAAAGGAGCGACGCCGTCCCAGGTGATCAACGAGGTTCAGATTGAGACCGCCCCGTGGGCTGCTACCGGCGTAGTACCGTTGAATTCTGGGTTAGTGGCCGTCATCGGGGCACGTGGCTCCGGCAAAACTGCCCTTGCCGACGTGATCGCAGCCGCATGCAATGCCATCCCAAGGACTGCATGGGACGCGAGCAGCGAAATCAGCGCGTCCTTCCTGGTCCGTGCGAAGCCGCTCATAGGCAATGCGAAGGCCAAATTGATGTGGGGCGAGGGAGACCCCTCGATCTGCTACCTCGATGGGCGAGCAGCTGGCGACCAAGTAGCCGTCCCACGCGCTAGGTACCTATCGCAGCAATTTGTAGAGGACTTGTGCTCTTCCAAAGGCGCATCGGAAGGGCTGGTCCGGGAAATCGAGCGCGTGATCTTCGAGGCACATGCCACCATAGGCGACGACGACGAAGCCTATGACTTCGCACAATTGCGCGACAACAAGACGGGCCGTTTCCGCAAGTCCAGGGGCATGGAGGTTGAGGCCATCTCGGCCACGTCCGATCGCATCGCTGACGAAGCCGAAAAGGAAGCCATGGTGACCAGCCTGAACACTCAGGTGCTCGCCAAAGAGAAACTGATAGCGAACTACACCGCCGACCTCGCCAAGCTGGTAATCAAAGGGTCCGAGGCGGAGGTGAAGCGGCTTACAACGCTCAACGAGGCACTGCACTCGCAGGTGACGCGCGTCAACTCGCTGGCTACGCGTCGTCGGACCTACCTTGCCATGCAGGACGAGGTGACAAACACCCGCACCTCCAAGGCCCCAGAAATGCTGCGGCAGGTGATGGAACGTCATCCAGCGAGCGGCCTCGATGAGGCGCAGTGGGGCAACTTTCTACTCGACTACAAGGGCGATGTCGACAGTGCGCTTCTCAGCTACATCACGTGGGCTGACAAGGAGATCGCAAAGCTTGTGGGTACTGCGCCGTCAGAGGGCGACCCGCAAGCGCCGCTGGTTGCCGCCGATGCCGACCTGACAAAGGTCACCGTCTCGRATCTCAAAGCCGAGATCGCGCGTCTTGAAAAGCGAATCAGCGCTGACTCTGTTGTCCGGACGCAATTCACGACCCTGAMTAAGAAAATCGGGTCGGAGAAGGTGCTGCTGCAGGGCCTCAAGACGAAGCTGGCTGATGCCAGGGGTGCGAACGAGCGCCGCAAGGTGCTACAGCAAGAACGCGAGGAAGCCTATGGGCGCCTATTCGAAGCCATCATCAAGGAACAGGATGCGCTGACCAGGCTCTACGCTCCGTTGATGGAGAAACTTGCCGGCATGGCGGGCACGTTGAAGAAGCTGAGCTTTCGGGTCACACGCTTGGTCAACATCTCAAGCTGGGCAACGCATGGCGAGGACAACCTTATCGACTGTCGTAAGTCAGGGCCGTTTTTCGGCCGAGGATCGCTTGAGGCCTTGATTCGCGAAGAGCTCTTGCCGGCCTGGGAATCGGGCGCGGCCGCTGAGGTGCAAGCGGCCATGGCGGCCTTCGTTCGCAAAAGATACGGCTCGTTCCTTGAACATGCGCCCTACGCGCCAGCTGACCAGCAGGCGTACCGCCAGTGGC
>NZ_JBFUMO010000769.1:0-2234 GCF_054049355.1 Roseateles sp. P5_E11
GCTCAGGCCCTCGTGCAGGCACATCAGTCGCGCGCGGCCCAGGCCCGGCGTGACGGCGGGGCCGAAGTCGCCAAAGGGTTGGGCCACGAGCAGCAGCGACAGGCCCTCGCCCTGTGGCGTGAGGCGGGCATGCAGGCGGCTGTCGCCGGCCACGCGCTGGCCGGCGTCGGCGTCGGAATGGAGCTGGAAATGGCCGGTCAACACCTGCAGCGCAGCGCCGAGTTCGGCCGTGGCATTGGCCGGTACCTTCCAGCCCTGGGCGACCAGCTCAGCCACGCGGCGCTGGGTGGGCGTGATGCGGATCAGCCGCGCCCGGCTCGGCCCCTCGCGCAGCACGCGCTGGGTGTTGCGGCGCTCGCGTTCGGCCTCAGCCTGGGCGCCGTGCAGCATGCCGGCATGCGGCGACTCGGCAGCGACCAGCGGCGGGTGGAGGTGGAACTCGAAGGCGGCCTTGGCGTCCTGGCCAACCCGCCGAATCTCCAGCTCCGGCAGCCCCTCGCTGAGCTCCACCCACTGCCCCGGCGCGTCGGCAAACATCAGGTGCGGATGGCCGATCAGTGCGACCAGGGCTTGGCTCACGTCCAGACGCAGATCATGCACACCGGCCCAGGCGTCGCGCTCGATGTGGCGCAGCACCAGGTTGTCGCGGCTGCGCTGGGCGCCTTGCTTCTTGAGCTTGGCCAGCGTCACGGCCTTGAACTTGAGGCCGCCGCGTGCGCCGTGGTTCATCTCCAGCGGCTCCAGCGTGTGCACGCGGCCGGCGTTGTCGAGCTTGAGCTGCCAGGCCAGCTCAGGCTTGGTGGCGCTGCCGGCGGGCTTGCCATCGTCACTGAGGGCGGCGATGGCCGCGAGGGCGTCCTGCCAGGCCTGGCGCGGCTGGCCGAGGAAGTTGGCAACGCGGGCCGGCCCGGTGCCGCCCAGTTCCAGGCGCTGCAGGGCTGCGCTCAGATAGTCGGCCAGCAAGGCTTCTTCTGGGCCGAGGCCGGCGAGCACGGCCTGTGCGAGCTGGGGCGTCCAGCCGGGAGCTGGCTTGCCCAGCCAGGCGGTGAGCAGCAGGCGGTCCACCGGCGCGGCATCGCCCGGCGTGCGGGGCGTGAAGGCGGCTTCCAGAAAACTGTCCTCGCCCAGCCGCACGCCGATGCCGTGGGCCCACAGGCCCCAGGCCTCGTAGGCGGTGGGGCTGCGGCTGCCGGATTCGGCGATGGCGTATTTGCGCGCCTGCGCCCAGGCCTTGGGGTCGTCCTGGGCCAGCAGGCTGAGCAGGTACAGGCGCGCGGTGTCCAGCGACAGCGCGTTGCGACGGCTGCGGCTGGCGGTGTGGATGGCCTTGATGGCGGCCTCGAAGCCGGCGCTGGCCTCGGCCCAGCGGCCATCGACGAGGGCGCGGGCGGCGGCCAGCAGCGTGACGCCCGGGCCGGCCAGGCCGCGCAGATGCTGCTCGGCGCTGTCCAGTTGCAGGGCCAGCATGTCGGCCTCGGCCAGGCGGGCGTGCATGGGAATGCTGAGCGTGCCGGTACCGGCCTGCAGCCAGGTGCGCAGCTCGGCACGCACCGGGTGGCCGGCGGGCAGGACGTCCAGCAACTGGCCCAGCAAGGTATCTCGAAGATCCGGGTCGATCTGCGCCAGCAGCCCGGGGCACCAGGGCTCGATCAGGGCCTGTAGGGCCAGCATCGGCGGGCTCAGTTCCGGCAATCGGGTGGCGAGCAGTTCATGGAATTCGGCGGCGGGCATGCCCGAGAAGATCATCAGCCGCAGCACCGTGCGCATGTCCTCGGGGCTGCGGAAGTTGACCCAGGCGATGGGGTCCTGCCAGTCGCCCCGGCCCGAGCCCAGCAGCCACAGGCGCTGGCGCCAGTAGCGCTCGTGGCCGGGGGCGGCAAGCAAGGTCTGCAGACGCTCGACGTGATCGATCAATGAGACGCGCGTGCCCTTGCCGTACAGCCCCTCGGCACGGCGCTGGGCGACCAGGGCCTGCAGGCCATCGCGCGTGGCGTAGTGGTCGAAGGTCTCGCCGTTGGCGCGCTCGCGGCCGGTCAGCGACAGCCATTGCATGACGGCGTTGATGCTGGCGGTGCCGCCCAGCAGCAGCAGGGCGTCGAGCAAGGTCTGCAGGTCGGCCTCGGGCAGGGCGCCGGGGGCGGCGAGTTGCTCGGTCCGCTGGGCCGCTTTGGCTTCCTGGATCTTGCGCAGCATCTCCTGGGCGGTGACGACCGTGCCATCGGGCAGGTTGAACT
>NZ_JBFUMO010000770.1:0-2221 GCF_054049355.1 Roseateles sp. P5_E11
GGATGCCTGCTTGGACGGCGTGGGCGTCAGCGAATATCGCAGCCAGCCGCCCAGTGATTTCCTCGAATCCCAGTCGTCTGTCGCGATTCAGGAATCGCCGCTGAGCTGGTTGTCGCGCCGAACGGCTTAGAGTTTCGGAATCCGAATCCGGCTCACCATCAACGAGCCGGATAGCGCGAACATCAGCACCAGCGGGTGCAACTTGAAGCCCGCCAGCCACCAGACGCCACCCCATAGCGCGTCACCGATGGCCCCCTGAACCGCGGCCACCCACAGCACAGCCACAAGCAGCATGGACGTCGGAATCGGCGTGCCCTCGAAATACGCCACCTTGTCCGAGCCTGCGCTGAGTTTTTCCGCCGTCACGTTGTAGCGCGCCAGCCGGCTGACGCCGCAGGCGACGAAGAACACCAGCACGATGCGGTCATACAGCCCCTGCATGCCGCAGCCGTAGGCGATCGCCGCGGGCGCGACGCCGAAGGAGATCACGTCGGCCAGGGAATCCAGCTCGCGGCCCAGGGCCGAGCTCTTCTGGCGCCAGCGCGCAATACGGCCGTCCAGCACGTCGAAGGCCAGCGCCAGCGGAATCAACGCACAGGCGTATTGCAGATGTTGGCGCTCGCCGGTCTGCAGGAAGCTCATCACGGCGAACAGGGCGCCCATGCCGGCGCAGGCATTGCCGAGGGTGAACCAATCGGCGAGATGGAACTCGCGGATCATCGAAAAGGGCTTGGGTTTTTCCATCAGGACCTCCTCCTCAACGCTGCTCCAGCGGATCGATGTCGTCGCGCCGGGACGGGCTCGCAGGCGGCCGGCTGACCGCTTTCACGACGAGATGAGGCACGAGCAGATGCAGTGGCATGCGAAGGTAATGGCTGCGAACGAAGAGCGCAAACTCGGCAACGCGCGTGCCCGGCGCCATCGAGCCGCGGTGGGCGCTGGTCAGGGCCCGCCTCAGCAAGCCCTGCATCAGCCAGCGCAACAGAGGGCCGGGGCGGGCAGGGCAGCGCTCCAGCACATCCTCGGGGACGGGTGTGTGCAGATGGCGCCGGCACAGGCAAAGGGCATAGAACAGCGGCCGGCCCAGCGACAGGGTTGCGGCGCGCGCCAGCAAGGTGTTCCAGAAGCCAGGCTCGACAGCATGGCGGCGCAACAGGCTGTCGAGATCACTGAGGTCGCGCAGGCCGTGCCCCCATTCGCCCTCGTGCATCAGATGCGTCGCGCTGTGCAGGATCTGGTCCGGCGCCGACGGCAGGCTGAAACGCGGGAATTCCGTGACCGGCTGGGCGGCCGCCAGAAGCGGTGCGCTGTGGGTTTTGATGCGCGCCGTCAATGGCAGGATGTTGTGGTGCAGGTCCAGGTTGGTCTGGCGGCGCAGGTGCACCATCGGCGGTAGCTCGTGCATCCACCGTCGGTAGTAGCGTTCATCGTAGGCTGTCCCCGCAGCACTGGCCCAGCCACCGAGCATCAGCGCCGCCTCCGCCTCGTCGAGCTGCTCACGCGGCACCAGGATGTCGATGTCCGAGAACAGCCGGCCCGGGGCTGGCGGCAGGTCGCCGGCGACATAGGCCGCGCCCTTGAGCAGCATCACGGGGCCGGGGAGGCTTGCCAGATCGCGGGACAGCAGCACCAGCTCCCAGCGCACGGCGCGCCGCTGTTCCTGGGAAACGGCCAGCAGCGCGCGCATCTGGCGGCGCACGGGCAAGGGCAGTGAGCGCTCGACGCCCGCCTCACGGGCCAGCGCACCCAGCCGGGCCAGCAAGCCGGCCGACACGGCCTGGCGCAGCAGCAGGTCCCAGGTCGCTTCGCCATGGGAAGCCATGAACGCCGGCTCGCGCAAGGAGCGCAGCAGCGGTTCCCATGCCGGCGTCATGACTTCAGCCCGTCAAGCGTGGCCAGCCCTTCCGCCAGGTCGGAGTAGCAGAAATCCCAGCACCCGCACGAATCGATCAACGCCGCCGTCAGCTCGAAACCCGCCCGGCCCAGCATGCTGTAGTTGAACGCATGACCGGCCAGCCGTTCGAAGGCCTGGGCCTTGGGCACCGGCGCCAGCTGCGTCGGCGCGCCGGCGTGCCAGCGCGGAAAGATCAGCTGCGTAGGCCGCGCCTGCTGTTGCTGGCCGGTCACGCTGGCGGCCGACGCGCGCAAATGGGAGACCGTGCCCTTGTGCGTGTCGCGGGCCGCCTCACCCAAGACGGCCTGCGGGGAGAAGCGGCGGATG
>NZ_JBFUMO010000771.1:0-2218 GCF_054049355.1 Roseateles sp. P5_E11
GTGCACCGCGGCGACTTCTTCGTGCCGCTGGACCGCTACCGCCGTCTCATGGCCGCGCAAGGCCTGGTGGCCCCCGAGCCGCCATCGAGCGCCTACGAGCCGCAGTGGTGCGCCTGGGGCTATGAGCGCGACTTCTCGCTCGACTATGTGCGCGCCACGTTGCCCAAGGTGCAGGAGCTGGGCTTCAGGTGGGCGGTGCTGGACGACGGCTGGCAGGTCAAGACCGGCGACTGGACACCCGACCTCGCCAAGTTCCCCAAGGGCGAGGCCGACATGAAGGCGCTCGTCGCCGACATCCACGCCCGCGGCATGAAGGCGCGCCTGTGGATTGCGCCGCTGGCCGTGGCGCCCGGCAGCGACGAGCTGCACGACCACACCGACCTGCTGCTGCTGGACAAGGACGGCGCGGTGCAGAACGTGACGTGGTGGAACAGCTTCTACCTCTGCCCGGCCTACGAGAAGACGCAGGCCCGCCTGGCCGCCACGGTGAAGAAGATCATCGGCGACTGGGGTTTCGATGGCCTCAAGGTCGACGGTCAACACCTCAACGGCGTGGCGCCTTGCTTCAACCCCGCGCACAAGCATGCGCGGCCAGAAGACGCGGTGGAAAAGCTCGCCGACTTCTACAAGGTCATGCACGACTCGGCCCACGCGGCCAACCCGGAAGCGGTGGTGGAGGTCTGCCCCTGCGGCACCGGCTATGCCTTCCACAACATGCCCTTCATGGACCAGGCGCCGGCGTCCGACCCGCTGTCGAGTTGGCAAGTGCGCCACAAGGGCAAGACGCTGAAGGCGCTGATGGGCCCCTGGGCCGCCTACGCGGGCGACCACGTGGAGCTGAGTACGGGCGGGCAYGACTTCGCATCCAGCGTCGGCATCGGTGCCGTCGTCGCCAGCAAATTCACTTGGCCGGTGGACCCCAAGCCCAAGGACTCCTTCCTGCTGACGCCCGAGCGCGAGCAGCATTGGCGCCAGTGGGTCGATCTCTACAACCGCCAGCGCCTGGCCGAGGGCCGCTACCGTGGCGAGCTGTACGACCTGGGCTTCGACAAGCCCGAGACGCATGTTGTGGAGCAGGGCGGGGCGCTGCATTACGCGTTCTATGCGGAGCGTTGGGACGGCCTGGTCACGCTGCGCGGTTTGGGTGCTGGACGTTGGACGTTGCGCGATGCGCTGACGGGCAAGGAAATCGGCAAGGTCACAGCCGACAAGCCCACGCTGCCTGTGAGCTTCACGCACAGCCTGCTGATCGAAGCGCGACCTGAAACGCCCGACTCGCTGCCCGTCGCCTTTGCCGGCAAGGTCACGCAAATCGGCGCCGACGGCTTCCCACTCGCCGCGCAATGGGCCGATGCGCCGGCCACCTTCTTCCGCCATGACTGGCAGGGCAGGGCGCTGGCCGGCCCGCAATCCACCCGTGTGCAGTTGCTGCGCGGTGCGAATGAGCTCTACCTGCGCTTCATCTGCAAGTTCGACACGCTGAACACCTTTGAGCGTGCGGCATCCGCCACGGACATCTGGCCGCTGTGGGAGCGCGACGTCGTCGAGGTCTTCCTGCAGGCGCCGGACCGCGCAGGGCTGAAGAGCTATCGCGAGGTCGAGGTGTCACCCAACGGCCTGCTGCTGGAGATCGCCGTCGAGGCCTCGGGCAAGAAGCGCATCGTCGGCGAGAGCCGCGCCAAGGCGCACGTCGACGCCAAGCACAAGGTGTGGACGGCCGAGCTGGGCGTGCCAATGCAGAGTGCAGGCGCTGCCGAGGACGGCTGGCGGCTCAATCTGTTCCGCGTCGAAGGCCAGGGTAGGGGTCGTGTCTACTCCAGCTGGAGCCCGACGCGCACGCCCGAGCCCGACTTCCACCTTCCCGCCGCCTTCGGCCGCCTGATGACCCGCACCGTATGAAGCATCGCCTCGCCCCGATCACCCTCGCCCTGACCCTGCTCCTTGCCACCGCCCATGCGCAGCAGCAACCCCTGGCCCCCACCGGCCGCTGGGCCCATCAGGGCGTCGGCAGCGCGCCGACGCCACCGATGGGCTGGTCGAGCTGGAATGCCTTCCACATGGATCTCACGGAGCAGAGGGTGCTCGACTCGGCCCAGGTCATCGTCGACACCGGGCTGGCCGCGGCGGGTTACAGCAACATCAACATCGACGACGGCTGGTGGAGGCAGCGCCGCGCGAGCGACGGCCGCATGCAGGTGCGCACGAATCTGTTCCCGAG
>NZ_JBFUMO010000772.1:0-2212 GCF_054049355.1 Roseateles sp. P5_E11
GTGTAGACCCGGTGGAAGGGTGCGCCGAGCATGGCGACGTTGGACTGGATCTGATGGTCCATCGCGTTGGACAGGATCACGAGCGGGATTTCCTTGGCGACCTTGGCCAGGCCTGCGGGCACGTCGTCGTGCGGCCCCCAGGTGGGCACGGCATCGACGTAGCGCTGCGCCTCGGCGTCAAGGTACTGCAGCTTCCACTTGCGGCACAGCCGGCGCACCGCGTTCTTCAGCACCACGTCGTACGGTTGCCAGTCGCCCAGCACTTCGTCGAAACGGTAGGCCGTGAAGTCGGCGATGAACTGCTCCATGCGCTCGGCCGGCACGCGGTCGAAGAAGATATCCCGTGTGATCTCCGCCATGCGGAAGCGGGTCAGGGTGCCGTAGCAATCGAAGGTGATGTACTTGGGTCGGATGCTCATGTTGCGCGTCTCGCTCAGTGGGTTGTCATCAGGACTTCATTGCAGCATGTGCAGTGAAGTGGTTTGTGGGGAAAACGGGCTGTCGCAGGCGCTGAAACTGCCGTTCGAAGGCGGCTCGGCGGCATGCCCTGCGGCGTGCACTTGGACGGGGACGAGCGCCCTTCAATGGAACCCTGAAGGCACCAGCCGGTGGCGCAAATGCGGGACCGCGAATCGGCCTTGAGCAACCCTGGGGTCCGGGCGGGCATTGGCGAATGCGGCTGGGCGACTTGCATGCGATTGACCTGCGATGTCATGGGTGAATGGGCGCTGATGGTAGGGACGCCGCCGCGAAATTTGTGGTCGCAGACTGGCCCGCCGCAGCATTGAATGCCGTGCGCGGCAGGCCTCACAGCGCAAGCTGCCGAAATGGGTGGCGGGTCGTATTTGGGCTGGCGCGGCACCCGCGAAAGGCCGCAACATCGGCAACCCCTTGCCCTTCAGGAGACCCCGCCACATGGGTGCCCCCGCCAACACGAATGCAGCTCCCGCCGACGACGGCGTGCGGCTGCGCAAGATGAGTGCCGCCGATCTTGCGGCCGCTCACGACCTGTCCGACACGCTGCGCTGGCCCCACCGCCTGGCCGACTGGAAGCAGGTCTTCCACCACGCCGAGGGCGTCGTCGCCGAGCGCGACGGCGAGATCGTCGGCACCGCCCTGCGCTTTCGCTGGGGGGCGCAGGACGCGACCATCGGCCTGGTCATCGTCGCGCCGGCGCAGCAGGGCCGGCGCATCGGCCACCGCCTGATGAGCGCGGTGCTCGACGGGCTGCAGGATTGCCGCGTTCGGCTCAACGCCACGCTCGAAGGGCGCGGCCTCTACGAGCGCCTGGGCTTCGTGCGCGTCGGCGAGCTGCGCCAGCACCAGGGCATCGCGCAACCTGCGCCACTGGTGGCCCTGGACAGCGGCTGGCGTCTGCGGCCGGCAGGCGCTTCCGATGCGCCGGTGTTGAAGGCGCTCGACGCCCAGGCCTGCGGCATGCCGCGCGACGCATTGATGGATGAACTGCTGGCCGAGGCGGAGTCCACCGTCGTGCTGGACGACGGCGGCACGGTGCGCGGCTTCGGCCTGCTGCGTCGCTTCGGCCGCGGCCACGCCATCGGGCCGGTCGTCGCGCCGGACGATGAAGGCGCCAAGGCCCTCATTGCCCACCTGGCCGGCACCAACGCCGGCCGCTTCACGCGCGTCGACATCGACCTGGACAGCGGCCTGGCCGAATGGCTGGAAGCGATGGGCCTGCTGCGCGTCGACGCGCCGGTGATGATGGAGCGCGGCCCGACCGCGCAGCCGGCGGCGCCGGGTGCGCCCAAGAGCTACGCCATCGTCACGCAGGCCCTGGGCTGAAGCACCGATGGCCACCTTCCTCTACATGGCTGACGCCGAGCGCGGCCGGCGCTGGGGCGAACTGTTCCGCCGCGACGCGCCAACACTGGACTTCCGGCTCTGGCCGGACGTGGGCGATCCAGCCCAAGTTCAATACCTCGCCACCTGGCAGCAGCCCGAGCAGCTGGCCCAGCGCTTCCCGAACCTGAAGCTGCTGTTCTCGACCGGCGCCGGCGTGGATCAGTTCAACCTCGCCGCGTTGCCGCCGACCGTCTCGCTGGTGCGCATGGTCGAACCCGGCATCGTGCAGGGCATGGTGGAGTACGTGCTGCATGCCGTGCTGGACCTGCACCGCGACATGCCCGCCTACCGGCGCCAGCAGGCTCAAGCGCAGTGGCGGCCGCTGCCGGTGCGCACCGCAGCGCAGTGC
>NZ_JBFUMO010000773.1:0-2201 GCF_054049355.1 Roseateles sp. P5_E11
ATGGGTCCCATTGCCGCCGGGAGACAGGCCCTAGACCCGTTCGATGATGGTGGCGATGCCCATGCCGCCGCCGACGCACAGCGTCACGGCGCCGGTCTGGAGATCGCGTCGCTCCAACTCATCGAGCAAGGTGCCCAGCAGCATGGCGCCGGTTGCGCCCAACGGGTGGCCGAGCGCAATTGAACCGCCGTTCACGTTGACGCGATCCAGGTCCAGGCCCAGATCGCGCGCCGTCTTCATCGGCACCGCGGCGAAGGCCTCGTTGATTTCCCACAGGTCGATATCGGACGCCTGCATGCCGGCCTGGCGCAGTGCCTTCTGACAGGCTGGTGTCGTGCCGGTCAACATGATGGTCGGCTCGCTGCCGACGACGGCGGCCGCACGGATGCGCGCGCGGGGCTTGACTCCCGCCGCTTCGCCGCCGGCCTTGGAGCCCACCAGCACCAGGGCTGCGCCATCAACGATGCCCGACGAATTGCCGGCATGGTGGCGGTGTTCGATCGCCGACGCCTGCGGGTATTTGCGCAATGCCAGGCCGTCGAACTTCGCGCCCAGCTTGATGAAGCTGGGGTTCAGCGCCGCCAGCGTCTCGATGGATGTTTGTGGGCGGATGGTTTCGTCCTCGGCCAGCAGCAGGGCGCCGGCTTCGTCATGTACCGGCACCAGCGCGCTCGAGAAGTGTCCTTCGGCACGCGCCGCGGTGGCACGCTGATGGGAGCGCGCCGCGTAGGCGTCGAGCTCGTCGCGCGTGAAGCCCTCCAGCGTCGCGATCAGATCAGCGCTGATGCCCTGCGGCACGAAACCGATGGCGCTGACGACGCGCTCATCCAGCATCCAGGCGCCGCCGTCGCTGCCCATGGGCACGCGGCTCATGCTCTCGACACCGCCGGCCACGACCAGGCGTTCGAAGCCGCTGGCCACCTTGGCCGCTGCGAGGTTGACGCTCTCCAGCCCCGAGGCGCAGAAGCGTGACTGCGTGACGCCGCCCACCGACTGCGCCCAGCCGGCGTCCAGCACGGCGATGCGGGCGATGTCGCCACCCTGCTCGGCGATGGGTGTCACGCAGCCAAGGATGACGTCGTCGACCAACGACGTGTCGAGCCGGGTGCGCTGCTGCAGGGCCTGCAGCACGCTGCGCACCAGCCAGATCGGCGTGGCCGCGTGCAGCGAACCGTCGGGCTTGCCCTTGCCGCGCGGCGTGCGGCAATGGCCGTAGAGATAGGCGTCGAACATGGGGGTCTCCAGGGGCCTCACATGGATCGCGAAGCCAGCTCTTTCATGATTTCATTGGTGCCGCCGTAGATGCGCGTCACGCGGGCGTCGGCCCACAGTTCGGCAATCGGCGTCTCCAGCATGTAGCCATAACCGCCGAAGAGCTGCAGGCAGGCGTCGGTCAGCCGCGAGGCGAGGTCGCTGCACCAGGCCTTCACCAGCGCCGCGCGGGCGGCGTCGAGCTCACCTTTCAGATGGGCCGAGATGGCGGCATCGAGCAGCGCGCGGGCGGCGAGCACGTCGCTCTGCGCCTGGGCCAGCACGAAACGGGTGTTCTGGAAGTTCCAGATCGGCTGGCCGAAGGCCTCGCGCTGCTTGGCGTAGGCCACCGTGTCGTCCAGCGCGCGTTCCGTCATCGCGACGGCCTGGCATGCGATGACGAGGCGTTCCTGCGGCAGTTCGCCCATCAACTGGCCAAAGGCCAGGCCCTCGCTTGACCCAAGCAGGTTGGCGGCCGGCACGCGCAGCTCATCAAAGAAAAGCTCGCTGGTGTCCTGGGCGTGCAGGCCGATCTTGTCCAGGCGACGGCGCGTCAGGCCCGTCGTGCCGGCATCGATCTCCGCGACGACCAACGACAAGCCCTTGGCACCCGGTGCGTCCCCGGTGCGGCAGAYGATGACGATGAGGTCGGCGTTCTGTCCATTGGTGATGAAGGTCTTCTGCCCGTTGATGACGTAGTGGTCGCCCTTTTCGTCAGTGACGCGGCGTGCGCGGGTGCGGATGGCCTGCAGGTCAGAGCCGGTGCCCGGTTCCGTCATCGCGATGGCGCCAACGCGCTCGCCGGTGGCCATCGCTGGCAGCCAGCGCGCCCTCTGCTCGTCATTGCCGTGGCGCAGCAGATAGGGCGCGACGATGGCCGAGTGCACGCTGCCGCCGAAGCCGCCCAGGTTGGCCCGCGCAGCCGCCATGACGATGACGGCCTCATGGCC
>NZ_JBFUMO010000774.1:0-2200 GCF_054049355.1 Roseateles sp. P5_E11
GCTTGGTGCAGATGAGCTGGTCCAGGCCCTGCTCATGCAGCATGCGCGGCACCTTGTAGATGGTGTTCACGTCCCACATCGAGATCACGCCGTACTCGGCGACGTTGGTGAACAGCGAGATCTTCTCGCGCTCGTCGTCGGGGATGCGGCGGTCGGCGCGGCACAGCAGCGCGTCGGGCTGGATGCCGATCTCGCGCAGCTTCTGCACCGTGTGCTGGGTCGGCTTGGTCTTCAGCTCGCCAGCGGCGGCGATCCAGGGCACATAGGTCAGGTGCACATAGGCCGTGTTGGTCGGGCCGGCGCGCAGGCTCATCTGGCGCACGGCTTCGAGGAAGGGCAGGGACTCGATGTCGCCCACCGTGCCGCCGATCTCGACGATGGCCACGTCGACGCCCTCGGCGCCGCGCTTGATGTATTCCTGGATCTCGTTGGTGATGTGCGGGATCACCTGCACCGTCTTGCCGAGGTAGTCGCCGCGGCGTTCCTTCTCGAGCACGGTCTTGTAGATCTGGCCGGTCGTGAAGTTGTTGGCCTTCTTCATCCGCGTGGTGATGAAGCGCTCGTAGTGGCCGAGGTCGAGGTCGGTTTCGGCGCCGTCGTCGGTGACGAAGACTTCACCGTGCTGGAAGGGCGACATCGTGCCGGGGTCGACGTTGATGTAGGGGTCCAGCTTGATCAGGGTGACTTTGAGGCCGCGCGATTCGAGGATGGCAGCCAGGGAGGCCGACGCGATGCCCTTGCCCAGGGAGGACACCACACCGCCGGTGACGAAGACGAATTTGGTCATGTCTTGCAGCACGCAGAACAGCATGCTGAGGTGGGAAATTGCGATTGTACGAGACCCGTCAATTGGGCCCCAGCAACTCCAGCACCAAGTCGGCCGTTTCCTCAGGTTTCTCGAAAGGGAACAGGTGCGAGCCCTCCATCCAGCGCCAGTTCTCCCCAGCCAGTTTCCTGGACGCCGCGGCACCCGCCTGGCGCAGCTCGGCCGAGCGCGTACCGCCGACGAAAGCCACCGGGCACTGTGGCGGGCGCAGGCGCAGCAGCAGGGGCAGGTGGTGGGGCAAGGTACGGTAGATGTGGGCCTCGACCTCGCGCGTGAAACGCAGCCTGACCTGGCCGTCTTCCGACTCTTCGAAACCGGCGTCGATGTAGTCGGCCAGCACCCGTGGGTCCCAACGGGCGAAAAGCTTCTTGGCTGAGAAATGCTTGTAAACGGCCTCGCGATCCGGCCAGACATGGCGACGCTCGCGGGCGATCTTGGACGGGCCGTAGCGGTGGATGAGTCCCGTCGTCTTGGCCATCGCAACGACCGCGGCCTTCATGCCCGACACGACGGGTGAGTCCAGCATGACAAGGCGGCTGACGAGATCGGGTCGGCGGCAGGTGGCCATCAAACTCAGCATGCCGCCCAGCGAGTGGCCGACAAGGGCGACCTGGCCTTGCGGGCGCACTTCATGCTCGATGAAATGCAGCAGCTGGTCACGCAGGCGGCGCCAGTCGCCAGTCACGGGGAAGCGCGGGTCGTGGCCAAAGCGATCCAGCGCCTCGACGTGCCAGCCGGCGGCGCGCCAACGCTCGAACAGCACGCGGTAGCAGCCGGCGGGATAGCTGTTGGCGTGAGAGAAGACCAGCGTGCGAGTTGTCATGGGCGCGCAGTTTGCCTGCGTCGGGCGACCTGTTCAGCGTCAGTTTTGGAGTGCCGAGTCCAGACGTGGCCGTCAGTCGGGCGGCAGCTCAAGCTCCAGCACGCGGCGCCTGCCGGCGTGGATCTCATCAAGACTGCGCCTGAAGCCGGGAATGCTGCGGAACAGGCGGTCGAAGCTGCCGTCCGCCAGGGCTGCGCGCAGGCCGCGCTCGATGCGGTCGGCCAGGGCCGGGTTGTCGCGGCTGGTGAAAAAGTAGAAGGGCACGCCGTAGTGCAGGAACAGGGTCTGCTCGATGGCCAGGCCGCTGTGCTGTTGCTGCTCGTACCAGGCCTCATAAACGCCGCGCGGCATGTAGTCGAAGCGCCTGGCGCCCAGCATCGCGAAGAGCTGTTCGTAATTGACGGACGTGACCACGGGCAGGCCGTTGGCGCGCAGCACGTCGGTCGATGGCCAGCCCTCGCCGGCCCCGGCCGTGAAGCGGCTCAGGTCGGTCAGCGTGCGCACGGCCCGGAAACGCGCCTGGTCACCCCTGCGGATCAGGAAGACGCGGT
>NZ_JBFUMO010000775.1:0-2191 GCF_054049355.1 Roseateles sp. P5_E11
GCCGCAAAGCGGGCGAGGAAGACGAGGCCGAGGAAGAGCATCGCCAGCCCGACCTTGACGATGGTGTTGGCCGCAGCGAGGCGCTGGGCCCAGACGGGCATGGGGATGGGACGGCGCGGGACGGGCGCCGAGGCCGGTGGTTGGGGTGCCGGCCTGGGCGGCGGCGGTGCAGCAACCGGCGTCGCGACGGTAGGTGGCAACGGCGCGACAACCGCTTCGGTCCGCTGAGGCACGGCCACAGGGGGCGTTGAAGCGGGTGGTTGAGCGGGCAGCGGCGCCGGCGCCGGTCCGCGGGCTGTGAGCTGCTTTTCCAGGTCGGCGATGCGCCGCCCCTGTTGCATCTGCTGCCAGCCCAGCCAGCCCACCGCGGCGCCGAGAAACGCGCCGATCAAACTCTCCGAGGCGAAGCCGCCGAACAGAGCGCCCAGCAGCAATGCAACGACGGCCACGGGGCTCAAACGCCTTCGATCAACACCATGCGCATGACGGCGATGCCCTCGCGGGCCTCACGCGCCACACCGTACTCGGGCGAGTCATAGAAAGCCTGTGCGGCTTCCGGCGTGGGGAACTTCAGCAGCACGACACGCTCGGGTGTCCAGTCGCCTTCGAGCACCGTGGTCTTGCCGCCGCGCACCAGCACCTCGGCGCCATGCTGCTTCATGGCCAGCGTCGAGAGCCGCCGGTAGTCCTCGTATTGCGCTGGGTTGGTGACCTTGACGTTCGCGAGGATGTAGGCAGCCATTTATCTCTCAGCAGCTGAAATCATTCTCAAGCAGCGGCTGCTGCTTGACGACGCGATCCAGCGCCACCAACTGCTCCAGCAGCGTCTTCATGTGCTTGAGCGGCACGGCATTCGGGCCGTCGCTGAAGGCCTCGGCCGGGTTCGGGTGGGTCTCCATGAAGAGCCCTGCCACGCCGACGCCCACACCAGCCCGGGCCAGCACGGGCACCATCTCGCGGGCGCCGCCGCTCGAGCCACCCAGGCCACCGGGCTTCTGCACCGAGTGGGTGACGTCGAAGACCACGGGGGCGCCGGTGTTGCGCATTTCGGCCAGGCTGGTCATGTCGGCGACCAGGTTGTTGTAGCCAAAACTGACGCCGCGCTCGCAGGCGAGGAAGAGGTCTTCGGACAGGCCCACCTCGCGCGCGGCGGCGCGGGCCTTGTCGATGACGTTCTTCATGTCCCAGGGCGCGAGGAACTGGCCCTTCTTGATGTTGACCGGCTTGCCACTTTGCGCAACCGCACGGATGAAATCCGTCTGGCGGCACAGGAAGGCCGGGGTCTGCAGCACGTCCACCACGCTGGCGACCTCGGCCACTTGGCCAGCATCGTGCACGTCGGTCAGCACCGGCAGGCCGGTCTGGCGGCGCACCTCGTCGAGGATCTTCAAGCCGGCTTCCATGCCGACACCGCGCTTGGTGGTGCCGGACGACCGGTTGGCCTTGTCGAACGAGCCCTTGTAGATCAGCGGAATGCCGAGGGCCGTGCACGCCTCTTTCAACAGGCCGGCGACGTCGAGCGACATCTGCAGGCCCTCGATCGAGCAGGTCCCGGCGATCAGGAAGAAAGGCTTGTCGATGCCGACATCGAATCCACAGAGCTTCATAGGTCAGGCCTTCTGATGGTGTTCCAGCGCAGCCTTGATGAAGGCCGTGAACAGCGGATGGCCGCCCCAGGGCGTGGACTTGAATTCGGGGTGGAACTGCACGCCCACGAACCAGGGGTGCACCTCGCGCGGCAGCTCGACCATCTCGGTCAGCTTCTCGCGCTGGGTGATGGCCGAGATGACGAGGCCGGCCTTCTGCAGGCGTTCGAGGTAGTGCTCGTTGGCCTCGTAGCGATGGCGGTGGCGCTCGGTGACGATCGGGCCATAGATGTCACGGGCCAGCGTGCCGTCCTTGACGTCGGAGCTCTGCGCGCCCAGGCGCATCGTGCCGCCGAGGTCGCTCTTCTCGTCACGCTTCTGGATGCTGCCGTCGGCGTCCTGCCATTCGTCGATCAGCGCGATGACGGGGTGGGGCGTCTCGGGATCGAACTCGGTGGAGTTGGCGTTCTCGAGGCCTGCCATGTGGCGGGCGTACTCGATGGTCGCGACCTGCATGCCCAGGCAGATGCCCAGGTAAGGCAGCTTGTGCTCACGGGCGTACTGGGCGGCCAGGATCTTGCCTTCCACGCCGCGCTTGCCGAAGC
>NZ_JBFUMO010000776.1:0-2188 GCF_054049355.1 Roseateles sp. P5_E11
CTTCGCGCCAGCGCATCGCATCCAAGACGCGGTGGCGGGTGCTGGGGTGGCGGCCTTGTCCGGTGCACGCACCACCCACAGGCCGCCAACTGGTGTTGCCTCAGGTGATTCGCGCAGTGAGCCGGCTGCGCGCACCTGGGCGGCGTTCGCGGCTACCCATTCCAGATGAGCCTGCAGCAGTTGGCGCCGCAATTCGCCGGCGCCTGGCTTGTCGTGAAAGCGGATGGCGAACAGCGTCCAGTCCTCGAGGGCGTTGGCGGTCAGTGCGGCGAAGTCATGGGTCGATGGCATTGCAGTTGTCTTTGTATTGAGGCCATCCGACTCCAGTTCATCTGGCCGGCCCGCGCTGGCGATGTGCTTGCGGTTCAATACCGCAAGCATCGCCGTCCCCTCGGGAGACCGGCCAAGGTACTCCTTGGACGAGGGCTTCACGTCACGGCGTGCCCATCGCTTCGCGCCAGCGCATCGCATCCAAGACGCGGTGGCGGGTGCTGGGGTGGTGGAAGAAGATGAACTCTTCCACCGCGCCGGGGTCGGCCTTGCGGTATTCGACCAGCCGCAACTGGGCATCGGCAAAGCCATGCGGCTCGCGCGACAGGTTCAGGCCGAAGCGGTCGGCCTCGATCTCCTGGACGCGGGTGATGGTGTGGTTGATGGGCATGGCGAGCGTGAAGAAGATCGAGAACACGGCCACCAGCATCGGCAGGCCGGCCACGTCGTCGATGCGACTCACGCCGGTGGCGGTGGCAAAGCGCGCCAGCAGGCGCTTCATGGCCCAGGCCGCGACGGCGAAGCCGACGAAGAGCAGCGGCGTCAGCATCGCGATGTTCTTGGCCATGTGGTTCATCACATAGTGGCCCAGCTCATGGCTCATGACGGCGCGGATCTCGGCCTCGGAGGTGCGGCGCAGCAGGTTGTCGTTCAGTCGCACGGCGGCCGAGCCCAGCATGCCGGACACATTGGCGCTGATGCGCGTCGTCTGCCGGGAGGCGTCGAAGACGTAGACGTTGTCCACCGGCACGCCGTTGGCGTGGGCCATCTGCAGCACGGCTGTCTTGACGGGGCCGTCCTCGACCGGCTTGTAGGTGTTGAAGAGCGGCTGGATGAGGACGGGCGAGATGGCGATCAGCACGATGAGGGCGGCAATGCCAGCGGCTGTGCCCCAGATCCACCAGCGCTCGCCGGCACGACGGATCACGGCGTACAGCCCGGCGACAACGATGCCCATCATCAGCATGTCGAGGCCTTGTGAGAGAGCCGCCTCGCCCAGCCAGGCCAGCAGGGTCTGCGTCGACATGCCATAGGCCTGTTCGCGCCACCAGCCGCTGTAGRGGGCCAGTGGCAGGGTGATGACGGCCGAGGCGAGCACATAGGTCGCGCCGAACAGCATGTCGCGCCGCACCGGCCCGCCGCCGACGCGCAGGGCCCGGTCGCGCAGGCGCGCCGCGCGGCGCCCGCTCATCAGGATGGCCGCAACGACGAGGCCGAACAGCATCTCCCAGAGCTGCAGCCAGTAGCCGCCGGTGTAGTAGGCATCGGACTTGGCGACCACGTCGGCGGGCAGCCGGTCCATATAGGCCTGGGTGGCGGCCTCGGCATCGCGCGGCAGGGCGGCGCGCCAGGCATCGTCGACGGGGCGGATCTTGAAGCCCGAGGCCTGGGCGGTGGCATCGGCCTTCTGAGCTTGAGCTTGAGCTTGGGCCTGCGCAGCATCGTCTGCGGCGTGGGCCAGCGTGAGGCTGAGCGCCAGGGTGGCTGCGGTCAACCATGTCTTCATCAAGGCCTCCTGATTTGAAGCGGCGCGCGATTGTGGCGACGCTCACCGCACCCGGAGGCGCCGTGCGACAGGCTGCGTGCAGGGCAGGATGGACGGCTTCAGCCGTGGATGGCCGCCGCGACGATGTTGCCGATGGAAATGCACATCGCGCCAACGACGATGGCCAGGGCCACATTCTTGTGCTCGACGATCTCTTCCCACAGCTTGTAGGGCGTGATCTTGTCGACGATGACGAAGGAGACCCAGAAGATGACGACGCCGATGATGGCGTACATCATGGAGCCGAGGACGATTTCGGGCTTGAGCCAGTCGAGGGTCATGGTGCTCTCCTAGGAGTGGGGCCTATTCAGGTGGCAGGGATCGGTGCGAGAGGGTCTGCGCGGGGGCAGGGCTAGGCGACGCGCTGAAGCC
>NZ_JBFUMO010000777.1:0-2188 GCF_054049355.1 Roseateles sp. P5_E11
GGACGCCGGTTGCAGAAGCGATGGTTGAGCTAGCAAAAGCGCTTCATCGCTGATCACCGGCATGCCAGTGCCGGGTCTTCAGTCCAGCGGCGTGGCATGTCCAGGGACGAGAGAGGCAGAGCGCTGCCCATTGCACACCACCGGGTGTAAGCGATTTCAATGTCCCTGAAATGAGGCTGCTGCCAAAAAACGGTGCATCAATCGCCGTTTGCAGACGTAGGCTGCGCACCCCGAGCAGTTTGAGCAAGGAGCAAGTTGCATCATGACGAGCGGACCCGTTGACGAGATGGCCCACGGCCCGGTAACGCAGTTGCTTCGACAGTGGTCCGACGGCGACGGCCAGGCGTTCGAGCGCCTGATTCCGCTTGTGTATGACGATCTGCGTCATCTCGCGCGCCGCCATCTGCGGGGCGAGCGCTCAGGCCACACCCTCCAGGGCACTGGCCTGGTCCACGAAGCCTTCCTGCGTCTGGCCAAGGAAAGCGAAGTGCAGTGGAAGTCGCGCTCGCAGCTGTTTGCGCTGGTCTCCAAGCTGATGCGCCACATCCTGGTCGACCATGCCCGCGCACGCCAGACAGGCAAGCGAGGCGGCGGCCAGATCGCCGTGAGCCTGGAGGAACTTCATGAGTTGCCCACGGATTGGGACCAATCGATCCAGGCGGGCGAGCTGGCACTCAACATCCTCACGCTTGACCAGTGCCTGCAACGGCTGGAACGCCTCGACCCGCAGCAGAACCAGGTCGTTGAGCTGCGCTACTTCGGCGGGCTCAGCATCGACGAGACCGCCGAGACGCTGGGTATTTCTCCGGCCACGGTGAAGCGGGAATGGGTGACGGCGCGGGCCTGGCTGCTGCGCGAAATGGCGCGGCCTGCTGCTGTCGCCTCGCGCCGGGAAGTTCTTTCCGCTGTCGCGCCGGCATGAGCTTGCACTGCCGTCCCGGGAGGCAACGGCATTGAGCGCATCGATGGAAGCCGAGCTGTGGCAACGGGCCAAGGCAGTCGTGGCCGACGCCATGGAGCGTCCGGCGAGCGAGCGCAAGGCTTTCGTGCGGCATGCCAGCGCCGGCGACTCGACGTTGATGCGCGAAGTCGAAGACCTGCTTGAAGCCGCCGGCGCTGTGGCAAGTCCCCTGGATGCGCCGCCCGCTGAATTCATGCTCGAGGCGCTGGGGCAGCGCGCGACCGGGACATGGGTTGGGCGAACACTGGGTGCCTATCGGCTCGTGTCGCTGATTGCCCGCGGCGGCATGGGCGAGGTGTACCTCGGTGAGCGCGCTGACGGCCAGTACGAGCAGCAGGTGGCGGTCAAGGTGATGAGGGCGGATGCCGACCAGGCCGTTGCCCTGGAACCGTTCTGGGCCGAGCGGCGCATCCTGGCCTCGCTCGACCATCCCAACCTCGCCAAACTGATCGACGCCGGCGTCACGGGCGACGGCGCGCCGTGGTTTGTCATGGAACTCGTTCAAGGCGACGCCATCGACACCTACTGCGACGGTCGCGGGCTTGGCGTGGAAGATCGGCTGCGGCTCTTTGTCACCGTCTGCCAGGTGGTGGGTTATCTGCACGGACGCGGCGTGGTGCACCGCGATCTGAAGCCGAGCAACATCCATGTGCGCGGCGATGGCACGGTCAAGTTGCTGGACTTCGGCATCGCCGAGCAGCTGCATCCGGTGCAGGCCGACAACCAGCACACGGATGGAATCCACCGCATCCTGACGCCCGAATACGCCAGCCCCGAGCAGATCCGCGGCGAGCCGGTCACGCCGGCGAGCGACGTCTTCTCGCTGGGCGTGGTGCTGTATCGGTTGCTCGCCCGGACGAGTCCCTATGCTCGCGGCGTCGGCGACGTCTCGCCGGGCCAGGCCATCCTCGAAGACGGCCCGCCTTGGCCAAGCCGGGCCGTCGATGCCAGCCTGACCGGTGCCGGCACACTCAGGCGGCAGCTGCGCGGTGGCCTGGATGCGGTGGTGATGAAAGCCCTGCACAAGTCGCCGGCGCAGCGCTATGCCAACGCGGCGGAACTGGCTGACGATCTCTCCCGGCACCTGCAAGGCCTCGCGGTGCAGGCTCGGCCCCATGCGCGGCGCTACCGCATCGGCCTCTTCCTGCGGCGCCACCGTGTGGCGCTCTCTGCGTCCCTGCTGGTTCTCGTGGCCGCCTCCACCGTGGCGGCCTATGAGGCCTACGA
>NZ_JBFUMO010000778.1:0-3339 GCF_054049355.1 Roseateles sp. P5_E11
GCGCGAAAGCGTGCCGTCATGAGGGCATCACGAATGACGGGCGCCTTGAACTCAAACGATGAACCAGGCGCGATGTCCGCTGCCGCATCCAGCAGCCGGGCCGGATCGACATAGAGCATGCGCCAGCACCGCCCGCTCGCATCAAAAGGCGTGCCGTCGTGCACCTCGCCCGGGTTAACCGTGATCAGGTCGCCCGCGCGGGCCTCGACGACACCGCGCCCGCTGGCCGATTTCTGCGCGCCTCGCTCGATGAGGCCAATGCCGAACTCGTCATGCGTGTGGCGGCCGAAGGCCAATGCCGAGTCGGCCACGACCACCTCGACGCCGTCGACGTGGCTGGGGATCAGCTTGAAACCGCGGGCCTGCATGGCCCGACTGTGGCATGTCGGTGCCGCCCGGCCGTCCGAAGGCGCTGACGCGCCCCCTCGGGGGGCAGCTCATGAAATGAGCGTGGGGCTGCGTTGCCTCAGCGCAGGTGCTGCCAGACGGCGGCGGCCCAGATGCCGCCAGCGAGCACCAGCGCCATCAGCACGGCGGCGCTGGCAATGTCCTTGGCGCGCTTGGACAGTTCATGCCGCTCGAAGGACACACGGTCCACGACCGCTTCAATGGCGGAGTTCAGCAACTCGACGATGAGCAGCAGCAGCAGCGAGCCCAGCAGCAGCGCCGCTTGCTCCCAGGTGTTGGCCAACCAGAACGCCAGCGGCGCGGCAATGATGCAGAGCCAGGTTTCCTGGCGGAAGGCGCTCTCGCCGGTGTAGGCGGCCTTGAGACCGGCCCAGGAATAGCCGGCGGCGTGGATGATGCGGTCCAGGCCGGTCCGGCCCTTGTGCGGGTTGGTCATGGGGCACCCTTAGGCCTGCGGCCTTGTCCCGCCAGGCGGGAGCGAGTTTGCTTGGGACGGCCCGGCGCTGCGCTCATGAGCGCACGGGAAGTTGGGTGATGACGCGCGAACCGCAGAGGGCGTCGTGCAGGAATTGTCGCTGCGGGTGCAGGCGTGCAATCAGCAGGTAGCCGGCGATGCCGGCCAGCAGGCTGCCGATGATGGCGCCGCCGCCGTGCAGGCCCAGCGCCCAGACGCTGATCAGCGCCGGCAGGAACCACAGCCAGCTCAAGCAGTAGCGCAGCAACGCACGGCCCCAGCGCAGCGGCCGGCCGGCGGCGTCGGTGACGCGCAGATGCCAGGTCTTCATCGCCAGCGTCTGACCCGTGCGCGTCCAGAAGCCGACGAAGTACAGGCCCAGCACGATGAAAAGGCTCACCGCCATGCCCGTGYGACCCTCCAGCGCATGCTGCTGGCGCGTCAGCACCGAGTAGAGGAAGCCGGCGAAGAAGACCACGCCGAACAGCAGTACGCCTTCGTAGAGAAAGGCCGCGAAACGTCTCGCCAGGCCCGCAGGCGCGGCGTTCGTGTCGACCAACGCCGTCATGTGCGCGGTACGGACGCGGGTGGCGCCTTCAGCGATTTTGGCAGCAGCGTCTTGGGGTCCACCAGGGCCGGATCGGCCACCACCTTGGTCTCACCCGCTGCGTGGTGGGCCGGCAGGACGAGGCCGCGCGTGATCAGGACCGTCGTAGCACCCGGCTTGGCCTGGATGAGACTGCCTGTCACGGGTGTCGGCGTGACGAGCTTRGGCGCCGCGGGCACGATATTGGACTTGGGCACCGCAGTCAGCGGCTTGGCCACCGGGCTGGCGGCCTTGGTCTGGGCCTGACGGCGCGCAACGGCCTTGTCGGCAAGCTCCTGGCGTTTTTCCTGGGGCAGCGCCTGGTAGGCCTCCCACTTGGCCTGACGCTGCTCGGAATCCACCTGTTTGGCCACCTGGAAGCCGATGCGGGCATCGACTCGCTCGCCCGGCGTCAGATTGGCCCAGTCACGCATGCGTTCATGCAGGCGGTTGAGTTCGGCAGGCGGCAGCACGGCCAGACGCGGCGTCGCATTCAGCCACTTGCTGCGCTGGTTGGGGCCGAGCTTGTCCCAGTCCTTCGCCAGCGGTGCGAGGAGGTCGCGCTGCGCTGGCGTCAGTGCCTGCCAGGTCGGTGCGGCGGCCAGCGCGGAGACCGGCGACATGACAGGTGCTGCCGGTCGAACTGCGGGAGGGGAGATGGCCGCGCTTGCTGCAATGGCATCTGGCGCCGAAGCCGCGTCTTGTGTCTGCGCAAAAGCAGAAAACCCCGCTGCGGATCAACAGCAGCCCGGCCAGCAGCGCCAGCAGCGGGAGGGCGGACGCAAGCTTGGACCATAGGCCGTTGTTGCCGCCGGCACCGCGCGGGCCGCCGCTCAGGGCCAGCGTCGAACCCATCTGCACCACCCCAGGGCTGGCCGTGCTTACCGAGGTGCGCGCAGCGCGGGCCTGGGCGGCGCGGGCCAAGGCTTGCTCACGTGCGAAGCGCAGACGTTCGGACACGTCATGCGGCAGTGTGGCGTTGCGCTCGGTCAGGCCAGCAGCGACACGCAGGCCAAAACGCGTGACGCGAGCATCCAGGTCGGCAGGGAAGGTGGAAAATTTCGACGGCGACTTCATAGCGTGATCCCCTTGGCCTTGAGCGACTTCGCCAGCGAATGGACGGCGCGGGAACAGTGAGTTTTGACACTGCCTTCCGAGCAACCCATCACAGACGCGGTCTCTGCAACATCCAGTTCCTCCCAGTAACGCAGCAGGAAGGCTTCGCGTTGACGCGTCGGCAGCTGTTCGACTTCCGTCTCGATGCGCTGCAAGATCTGCGCCCGGCTGACCTCATCCGCGGCGCTCAAGGCGCCCATGGCGCCTTCCTGGGTTTCAAGGATCTCCAGCAGGTCGAAATCACCGTCGCCATCGCCGCCGCCCTCGAACTCCGACATATTTGTCATGACGGCCCGGCGCGTCTTCTGGCGACGGAAGTAGTCCATCGTCGCGTTCGACAGGATGCGCTGGAACAGCAGCGGCAACTCGGCCGCGGGGCGGTCGAAATAGTTCTCGGCCAGCTTGATCATGGCGTCCTGGACGATGTCCAGGGCGGCATCGTCGTCTCGAACCACGTAGGCCGTGCGCTTGAAGGCGCGGCGGTCGACGGTACGCAGGAAATCGTTGAGTTCTTTGTCGGTGGCCAAGGCGGGGAGGCAGGTCCGGGCGGCAGCTCGGATTATGGCATTCGTCTGATACGAAGGCTCACACGATTTTGCTCGGCATAATGTTGCTTCGCACAAAGAGTCAATGGTCTCTCAGTGGCCGCCCGACTGGGGCTCCATCTGTTGATCGCGCAGGTTCCAAATCCGCTTCACGAGGGCGAGAAGAGGGACACCAATGGTTTTTCGTTAGAGAAATTCACAAAGGTTCTAAAAATGGACATGTCTGCCGC
>NZ_JBFUMO010000779.1:0-2182 GCF_054049355.1 Roseateles sp. P5_E11
CGGCTGTTGTACTCGGCCAGGGCCGCGGCCGAGATATAGGTCAGGTTGGTCGGGAAGCCTTGCCCCAAGCCGCTGCCGTAGTTGCCCGGGAAGGACTGGCTGAAGGCYGGCAGGGTGTAGGGCGAGAGCTGGGGCGCATCGTTGCCGTTCGCATCGGCGCAGGCGCTAGGCTTGCTCCAGTCCCAGGGGCCGACGCGGTACGGCGTGCCGGTAGCACAGCCCGGGCCCTGGTTCAGCGTCGCATCGGTGTGGCGCTTGTGCTGGGCACTGCGCACGCCGAACTTCAGGCTCTTCAGCACGCCGGAGTCGAGCGAGTACTCGCCGTCGACCTGGGCCCAGCTTTCCTTGTCGTGGACGATGACGTGTTCGGCGCCGAAGATCCAGTCAAAGCCCACCGTGGGGTTGGTGAAGCTGAAGGCGGGCGCGGTGTCGTTGCCTTGCAAGGCATAGCTGGCCCGCGTGGCGGCGATGTGCGGCTCAACCACATCTTGGCTGACGGTCTGGCCTTTGCCCTTGGACGTGCCGGCATTGGCGGTCAGCGTCAGCGCGCTGTTGACCTTGAAGCTGCCATCCAGGCTCAGGAAGTTGCTCTCGGCAGAAGCCTTGCGCGAGATCATGTCGTAGTAGCCGGCGGTCGACGAACTGGCCCAGTCGAAGGTGGCCTGCGTCAGCGTCTTCACGCCCTTGCTGTCGGTCGCGATCTTGTAGTTCGAGATCGTGGCGCTGTTGATCAGGCCGGCGCGCGGCGCGATCAGGTAATTGCGGTTGTAGTTGTCCGCGTCCATCTTGGACGAGAAGCCCGTCAGCGTGAGGTCCACGTCCTGGGTGGGCTTGAACTGGGCGCGCACCAGGCCGCCCTTGCGCTCGCGCTCCTGCGTGAAATAGGCGGCACCGATCAGGTCGGGGGTGTAGACGCCGTTCAGCTCGGGGTGCGCGGCGACGAGGGCGGGCGCATTGGTGCTGTCCAGCTTGTTGATGAAGCCAAGCGTCTCCACGCCATCGCGACGCAGGCTGCGCTTTTCCGAGAAGGCCTGCACCAGCACGCCGAAGGTCTTGGACTCGTTCTTGAAGTTGGCCAGCACGCTGAGCTGCGGGTCCGTCTTCTTGGGCAGGCTGGCGTAAACCGCGCCCAGGCCCGCTTCAAAGGTCAGCGCCTTGGCGAAGTCCAGCGGCTTGCGGGTGATGATGTTCACCGAACCTGCCGTGCCGCCTTCCACCAGGGATGCTTCGGCGCTCTTGCGCACTTCCACGCGGCTGACGAGTTCGGAGGGCAGCAGCGAGTAGCTGACGCTGCGGCCGACGCCGGCACCGGTCTGGTCCAGCACGAACCAGTCGCCATTGGCGATGCCGTGGCTGTCGAGCAGCGTCTGCGTCAGGCTGGGGTTGGTGCCGCGCAGGCCCACGCGGTCACGTTCGTCGAAGCCGCCGGAGCCGCCGGCCGGGCTGTTCAGGATGGTGACCCCAGGCACGCGGGCCAGCGAGTCGGCCACGTTCTTGTCCGGCATCTTGCCGATGTCTTCGGCCGAGATGACGTCGATGTGGGCGTCGGCATTGCGTTTGACGCTCAGCGACTTTTCCTGCGACGCACGGATACCGGTGATGGTGACCGTGTCCAGTTGCTGGGGAGCCGGGGCTTGCTGCGCCATGGCGGCGCCGCTGGCGCCAAGCAAAGCGATGAGTACCGCCTGCGAGATGGGAGTCTGCTTGACCTTCATATGCTGTTCCTCGTTGTGGCCAATGAATTGGGGCGGCGGTGACTGCTTCGGGTGCGTTGCATACCACCTTCGGTCCGGTTGATGCCTTGTTTGCCCTCAAAAGCGCATCCAACCAGTGCCATGCCACTGTAACGATTGATAACGCCACTTTGCTACCAATTTTTACTGGGGGGTTTCCCGAGTGGTGGCGGCAAAGTGTCTGCTCATTGGGTGGCGCCCTCTCTGGGGCGACCAATCTAGCGGATCAAATTGGTGCTTAATTGGTATCTTTGCGCGTATAAAACTGTTGCGCTTGGGCGACGCGACCCTTGTGCAAGTCGTAAGAAGGCGCCCGGCAGTGCTCGCCAGCTGGTAGCTGGGTGGCCTTGATCTGGTTTTGTATTGGTCCGAGGCGAGGCGACGCCTGGGTGCCGTGGCGAGGCTGGGCGTCGCCAGGGAAGGCGAGATGAGCGGAGCGCCAGGGGAAT
>NZ_JBFUMO010000780.1:0-2178 GCF_054049355.1 Roseateles sp. P5_E11
GCGCCACGGTGATGGAGCTGCTGGCCGAGGTCGACATGCACGGCATCCAGACCAGCGGCAACTGCATCCGCAACATCACCAGCGACGCCTTCGTCGGCATCGCACCGGATGACATCGTCGATGCCCGTCCCTACTGCGAGATCCTGCGCCAGTGGAGCACCCTGCACCCCGAGTTCGCCCACCTGCCGCGCAAGTTCAAGATCGCCGTCAGCGGCGCCAAGGAAGATCGCGCGGCCATCGGCTGGCATGACATCGGCCTGCAGCTGAAGAAGAACGAGGCCGGCGAGGTCGGCTTCCAGGTCTTGGTCGGCGGCGGCATGGGCCGCACGCCGATTCCGGGCGTCGAGATCAACGCCTTCGTGCCCTGGCAGCAGATCCTCGTCTACATCGAGGCCATCGTGCGCTGCTACAACCTGGCCGGCCGGCGCGACAACCTCTACAAGGCCCGCATCAAGATCCTCGTCAAGGCCGAGGGCCAGAAGTTCTTCGACGCCGTCAACGAGGAGTACCGCCGCATCCTGGCCGACGACAACGGTGGCCACGAGCACATCATTCCCCAGGCCGAGCTGGACCGCGTGACGGCCTGCTTTGTCGACCCGGCCGGCGTCGCACCGGCCGCCGAGCCGACGCTCGACACCAGCGACCCGGCTTTCGCACGCTGGCTGGCGCGCAATGTCGACGGCCACCGCGTCGCCGGCTACCGCGCCGTCACGCTCAGCCTCAAGCGCGTCGGCATCGCCCCCGGCGACACGACCGCCGACGTGATGGACACCGCAGCAGCCCTGGCCGACCAGTTCAGCCACGGCGAGCTGCGCGTCACGCACCGCCAGAACCTCGTGCTGCCCTGGGTGAAGGCCTCGGACCTGCCCGAGCTCTTCCAGGCCGCCCGTGCCGCTGGCTTCGCCACGCCCAACGCCCGCCTGCTGACCGACCAGATCGCTTGCCCCGGCGGCGACTTCTGCGCGCTGGCCAATGCCCGCTCGCTGCCGCTGGCGGCAGAGATCGCCGAGCGTTATCAAGACCAGGACGAACTCGAGGACCTCGGCGAGATCGACCTGCACATCAGCGGCTGCATCAACAGCTGCGGCCACCACCACAGCGGCCACATCGGCATCCTCGGCGTCGACAAGGACGGCACTGAGTGGTATCAGTTGACGCTGGGCGGCAGCGACGGCACCGTGCTGTCGGGCACGACGGTGGCCGGCAAGGTCATCGGCCCGAGCTTTGCGGCCGACGAGATCGCCGACGCCATTGATGCCGTCATCGACACCTTCAAGCGCGAGCGCTTGGCTGGAGAACACTTCGTCAACGCGGTGAAGCGCCTGGGCCTCGACCCCTTCAAGACGGCGGCCAACGCCGTTCGCGTCTCGACCGCAAAAGTATGAACGCCCCCACGCTCGCTTCGCTCACTGCCCCCCAAGGGGGCGCCAGTGAGTTCGGGGCGGCCCAGCACTCACTGAGCATGAAATTCATCAACGCCACCACCTGCCAATGGAAGCACGCCATCGGCGAAGACGGCCCCAAGCCCGATCCCGATCCGGCGCCCAACCGCCTGCTCTCGCTGGAGCAATGGCATGCCGTGAAGACCCGCTGGCCTGCGAACACGCCGGTCGCCATCGAGTTCCCGAACGATGCCGACATCAACCAGCTCGCTCCCGACCTGGCCCGCATCGCCGTCGTCGTGCTCGACTTCCCGAAGTGGACCGATGGCCGCGCCTACAGCCAGGCCCACATCCTGCGCAGCCGCTACAAGTTCAAGGGCGCCATCCGTGCTCGCGGCGAAGTGCTGGTCGACATGATGCAGTTGTTGACCCGCACCGGTTTCGACGAAGCCGTCATGCGCGGCGACCAATCCCAGGCCGCCGCACAGAAGGCCTTGGACCTGTTCGCGCCGGTGGGCTTCTACCAGGGTGATGTCGGCGAGACGCGCCCCTGGTTCCTGCGGAGTGCGGCGTGAACACCGAAGTCAGCAGCCTGCCCTGGGCCGCCGCGCCTGCGGCCGGCAATGCGATTGGCCTCTACGCCAAATGGACGCCGGCGCTGGACGCCAAGATCGAGGCCGCCCTGCAGCGCTTGCGTGACGCCAGCATTGAGCATGGCGACAGCCTCGTGCAGAGCAGCAGCCTGGGCGTGGAAGACATGGTCATCACCGACCTGATCGCCCGCACCCAGCTGCCC
>NZ_JBFUMO010000781.1:0-2172 GCF_054049355.1 Roseateles sp. P5_E11
CATAGACGGCGGTGAAGAGCTTCCTGCCGTCGCGCACCGGCACGCGGTACTCGTACTTGGTGTAGTGCTCGCGCGGCTCGTAGGCCGGCGGCTTGTTCTCCTCGTCGGCGGCTTGGACCGCCAGGCCGGTCAGGCCCAGCAGCAACAGGAAGGAGGCGCGCAACAGCAGCATCGTCGGCAACGGCGGGTTGAAGGAGGGGCGAAGTCTGACACCGACCGGATGGACGGCGGCGTTAGGCTGGCGGATCGCCAGCTGCGGGAGGCTCCGCCATGAAGATTGACACGAACACCTACCGGGTCGCGTCGGGCCAGAAGGTCAAGCTCAAGCACTGGGCCACGGCCGTCGACCCGCTGTACAGCGACAAGGGCGACTACGAACAGCGGCTGGGCGCCCAGGTCGAGCGGCTCAGCGAGTTGCAGAACCTGCTGTATGCGCACAACCGCTACTCGCTGCTGCTGGTCTTCCAGGCCATGGACGCGGCGGGCAAGGACGGCGTCATCAAGCATGTGATGTCGGGCGTGAACCCGCAGGGCTGCCAGGTGTTCAGCTTCAAGCATCCCAGCGCCCAGGAGCTGGATCACGACTTCCTGTGGCGCACCACGCAGTGCCTGCCCGAGCGCGGGCGCATCGGCATCTTCAACCGCTCCTACTACGAGGAGGTGTTGATCGTGCGCGTGCACCCGGAGATCCTGAAGGCCCAGTCCCTGCCCAAGGAGACGACGCGTGCGCCGGCGATCTGGTCGGATCGTTATGCCTCCATCAACAACCTGGAGCAGCACCTGCACCGCAACGGCACGCGGGTGCTGAAGTTCTTCCTGCACCTGTCCAAGGAGGAACAGCGCCAGCGCTTCCTGGCGCGGCTGGAAGACCCAGCCAAGAACTGGAAGTTCACCGCCGACGACATGGCCGAGCGCGAGCTCTGGCCCAAATACATGCAGGCCTACGGCGAAGCGTTGGGCGCGACCAGCAGCGAAGAGGCGCCCTGGCATGTCGTGCCGGCGGACGACAAGCGCAACGCACGCCTGATCGTGTCCCAGGTCATTGTCGACACGCTCACGGCGCTGAAGATGAGCTACCCCGAGCCCACCCTCGACGCCGTCGAGCTGGCGGCGATCCGCAAGCGGCTGAAGGCGTGATCAGCCGAACTTGACGGCGTAGACGGGCGGCAGGTGGGCCGACACGGCCTGCCAGCTGTCGCCCGCGTCGCCGCTCGCCCACAGGCCGCCGGTCGTCGAGCCCATCATCAACTGCTCACCCGCGTCGTCCACCGCCAGGCCGTGGCGGTAGATCAGGTCGTAGCAATGCTGCTGCGGCAGGCCGGCACGCAACACGTCAAAGCTCTTGCCGCCGTCGCGGGTGCGGGTCACGCACAAAGCTCCATCCACCGGGATGCGGCGTTCGTCCTTGACCGCGGGCACGAACCAGGCCGTCTGCGAGTCGGCCGGATGCGCGGCGACGGCAAACCCAAAGCTCGACGGCTGGGCCTGCAGCTCTTCCCAGGTCGCGCCGTTGTCGCTGCTGCGGAAGATGCCGCAGTGGTGCTGGCACCAGAGCACATCGGGCTCGGCACGGCAGCGGGTGATCAGGTGCGGGTCCTGCGAGTTCTCGTCGCCGGCCAGTTCGGGCGGCATGAAGTCGGCCCGCATACCCTTGGCGCGCAAGCCCCAGCTGCTGCCGCCATCGGTGGTGCGCCAGGCGCCGCCGCAGGACACGCCCACCAGCAGCTCGTCGGCGTTCGATGGATGCGGGCAGATCGAGTGCAAGGCCGGCGCCGGGTTGCCGCCGCCCATCCACTGCAGGCGGCGCGGGTCCATCCACAAAGCTTCGCTGAGCTGCCAGCTCTCGCCGCGGTCGCGGCTGACGAACAGCCCGCCGGGAATGCTGCCGCACCAGATCGCGTCGCCCGAGCGTTCCAGCGAGAACACCTGTTCCAGCTTCCAGGCCGGCCCTTCGGCGCCCTCGGGCTGCGCCGGGAAGCTCGGCGCCGACACCTCGTGCCATGTCTTGCCGGCGTCGTCGCTCGCCTGCAGCTTGGCGCCGAAGTGGCCCAGGTTGAGCCCTGCCAGCATGAAGCCCGAGGCGTCGGGCGGCAGCAGCATGGTGACCGGGTCGGCCACGAAGCTGAGGTTCTCGATATGCCAGGTGCTGCCACGGCGGCGCAGCTCGAAAAG
>NZ_JBFUMO010000782.1:0-2171 GCF_054049355.1 Roseateles sp. P5_E11
ACTCGGTGCCGCAGCGCGCCAACGCCAGCGCCAGCAATTGATCGGCGTAGACCGACCGGCGGTCTTCCCGAACCTCGGGGCGCGGAATGCGCACGACCTCGACGGCTGCCGCAGCCTGCACCCCCACCGCAAACCACAGTGCCGCGCAGAATCGAGCGAGCACTGTCATGAAGAACTCCTGCTGCTGCAACAGGTGGCGATGCTACCGGTCAGTTCCCAGAAGGCCGCCGCGCACGCCGAGTGGCGTTTGCATGCAGGCAAAGTAAAGCCCCGAGCGGCCAAGGCCGTTCGGGGCGAAAGAGCGCTTCACGCCGCCCGGGACGCACCCCGGAGGGGCGTGGGGCTGCGGCGTGGATCACAGCGCAGGTGGCCTGGCAGGGCGACACCGGGAGGTGACGCAGTCGGGCCCGAATCTCGTGCTTTCATGGTCGCGGGCGGCTCGCGTGCCGCCTCGCCAGGGGCCGCAACGTTGCCGGGGGCCATGCACTGGTGACGGGCTGAATCATCGGCGCAGTGATCTGAAAACAAAGCCGCGATCAGCCGGGGTCGACCGGGCTTTTTCGGCTCAGTGACTGTGAGCCTCGGTACGGGCGGGCAGCACCTTCAACCTGACGGCCGGTGCGCGCGGCTTGGGGTTGGCGGCGCTCGGCAGCTCGGCCCAGTTCCATTCGCCCTGGGTGCAGACCTGGCGCACGGCAAAGGCCAGTTCGCCCGGCTCGGCTGGCAGGGACACACGCAGCACGAACTCCTCGTACCAGGCGTCCTGCACGTAGTTGGCCTCGCCATTGGCCACCCAGCGTGCCTCGGCCAGTTCGTCGGTGACGGCCTTGCCATGGCTGTCGTAGGGGACTTTCAGCGGCCGCTGCTTGGTGGTCAGCGTCCAGCCGGCTTTGGACATGGGCTTGGCGCCGCGCAAGCCCTCCGGCAGGGTGACGACGATTTCCTTCGTCGCCGCGCCGCCCTCGCAGCCGTGCCCGACCTTGAAGACGGCGCGGTAGCTGCTGCCGGCCGGGGCCTCGGGCTGCTCCAGCGTGATGTGGGCCTGGGCGGTGCCGGCGACGGCAAGCAGAGTGGCGGTGAGATATGTCTTCATAGATCGAATTTCAGCTCGGCCGAGTAGCTGCGTTGCGGGTAGGGGTGGAAGTTCCAGTATTGATAGTTGTTCAGGTTGTCGATGCCGACGGCGGCGCTCCACTGGCGGTCAATCTTCCACAGCACGCGCAGATCGGCCGTCGCATATTTGCTGACGCCCATGTAAGCAAAGCCGTTCACGTCGGCATTGTTGAGTGTGCGGTACTGGCGGCCGCTGTAGCGGGCCGCGAGGCTGGCGCTCCAGTGCTCGTCGAAGCGCCAGGCTGCCAGGGCGGTGGCGCGCCAGCGCGGGATGTTGGGCTGCCAACGCCCCAGGGTGTCGCCCGGCGTTGCGACAAAGCCGCTGTTGGCCTTGATCCTGGAGTCGGTGTAGGTCGCACTGGCCGACAGGTCCAGGCCCTTGAGCAGCCAGTCGTTGGCGGCGAGCGTGGCCTCGAGGCCGGTCGTGCCTATCTTGTCGATGTTCTGCACGCGGCTGACGTTCCTGTTGGCCGCCGGGTCGAAGAGGGCCTGCGAGTACAGCGAATCGCGGGTTGTCTCGGCGAACAGCGTGAGGCGCGACTGCAGCGGTCCCCAGGTGGCTTCAGCGCTCAGCTCGGCCGTCCAGGACTTCTCGGGCTTGAGGTTGGGGTCGTTGATGTACGCCGAGTTTGTCGTCGACGTGGCACCATACAGCTCGGCCACGGTGGGCATGCGAACGGCCCGGCCGACGGAGGCCTTGAGCACGGTGTCGGCCGTGGCCTGCCAGGACAGGGCCGCCTTGGGTGACAGGAAGCTCTCGCTGCGCGCGGCATAGGCCTGGCCGGCCGTGGCCGAGAAGTCCGTGCGTCCGTCGTGGGCCTGCCAGGCTTCAGCGCGCAGGCCCAGCACGGCCTTCCAGTCGGGCGCCAGCAGCCAGGCGTCCTGTGCATAGGCGGCCTGCAGGCGGGTTTTTCCCTGGACATTGGCGGCCATCGCGCCGGGGCCGTCAGCGAGGTAGTTGCCGGCGATGTTGGACGTCAGGTAGCTGAGTTGGTAGCTGTCCTGCTGCAGGCCGAGGTCGACGACGTGGTCGGTCCCCGCGGGGCGCCAGATGCCCT
>NZ_JBFUMO010000783.1:0-2166 GCF_054049355.1 Roseateles sp. P5_E11
GTAGAAGAACAGCAGATTGCCGTCCGGCTGGCGATGGAACTCGGGGTAGGACACGGAGGCCTCGCCCTGCCCCGTCATCGGCATCTCGGCCGTCATCTCCAGCGCACCGGGCCGCAGGCTGCGCGCATAGCGCAGCGCACTGTTGTGGTGGTCCCAGGCGAGATGCAGATAGCCCGCGCCATCGACCATGATGCTGATGCTGTTGTGGGCATCCAGCGCGTTGCCCTGGTAGGGCGTGGCCTTCAGCTCCCAGGCGCCGCTGCCGAGCCGGCGCTTGCCCAGCACCACCCGGGCCTGCGGGTCGTAGAAGGCGATGTACTGCATGTCGCCATGGGTGACGAGGGAGTTCTTGCGGAACACCACGGCGTTGACGGAGTTGCGCGCCCAACCCTCACCGACGTCGACCACACGCACATCGCCGGCGTGGATATCAGCGGCGCGCGGTGGTGGCGCGGCGCAGCTTACGGCACACGCCGCGGCCATGAGAACGGACAGCGCGTCGAACTTGCGGGCCGAGCGCCGGGCCGCTCCCAAGCCGGCCCGCCTGGGGCGATGTGCTTGCGGCTCAACGCCGCAAGCATCGCCGTCCCCACGGGGGACCGGTTGGACACGCCCGCGTTCAGCGGCGCGAGACCGGACGAGGGGCATCAAAACCTGCCGCGCAGGCCGATCTTGAAGGTGCGACCGTCGTACTTCGCATAGTCCATGCGGGTCTTGTTGCCCAGGCCGTACTGGCCGGTGGCATCTTCGAAGTAGTCGTAGGCCAGCGTGTTGGACAGGTTCAACCCCTCCACGCGGATCTCCAGCGAGTCGTTGATCTTGTAGCTGACGTTGGCGTCCAGGTAGCCGCGGCCGGCGCGCCAGCGGATCAGGTCGTCGCCGTTGTTCTTCGGGTTGTCGCTGTGCAGCGAGCGGCCCTTGTAGTTGTAGGACGTGCGGAATGCGAACGGGCCRTTCTCGTAGTACAGCGTGGTGCTGTATGCGTACTTGGGCACGGAGTTCACGTCGATGACGCTGCCCCCATTGGTCGTCCACACCGCGCTGTTGAACGGGTTGATGTGCGTGTAGCTGGCCAGCGCGCCCAGGCCCTTGAAGGGGTCGGGCAGGAAGGTGAAGGCCTGCTGGTAGGCCAGCTCGAAGCCCTTGAGCGTCTGCTTGCCGGCGTTGCTGTAGGTCTTCAGCGTCATCGGCAGCTTGGGATCCACCTTGCCGTTGGCGTCCTGGAAGATGGCGCCCAGCGCCGTGTCAGGCAGGCCCAGCGCGCCGAAGGTGGTTTGCACGCTGTTGCTCGTGGTGGCGTCGGTCAGTTCCTTGCGGAACAGGGCCGCCGACAGCATGCTGCCCTTCTGGAAATACCACTCCAGGCTGGTGTCGAAGTTCTTGGATTTCTGYGGACGCAGGCTGGGATTGCCGGCCGTTGCGGTGTTGTCGAACGGGTTGGGAATGACCGTCTGCGCCGCAATGATGGACAGCGCCTGGCGGCTCAGCGTCTTGCCCCAGGAGGCACGCCAGGTCAGGTTGTCGGTCAGGTCCAGGGCCGAGCTGAAGGCCGGCAGCACGCTGGTGTAGGAGCCCTTCTCCTGGTTCGGTGCATACGTGAGGCTGGCACCCTGCTGCTTGAAGTTGTCGATCAGCGTCTCGGTGCGCGCGAAGCGCACGCCGGCGTTCAGGCGCAGTTCCCGGTCGAACACCTGGCCCCGGAAGTCGGACTGCACGAAAGCCGTGGACACGTTCTCCTGCGCCTTGAAGCTCTGCGCCGGCGTGAAGGTCGCCTCCGAATTGAGGGCCAGCGGGTCGAAGGTGGAGTAGGTGTAGGCGCGGGTGAAGGTACCCCAGGCGTGCGGCCAGCCGGCACCCATGTCGAGGTTGCCGATCGGCAGCACGGAGGTCATGCCCGATCGCAGGCCTGCCGTGCCCAGCGTGTTGAGCTTGGCGGTCGCGGCGGATGTGCCGTTGCGCTTGTTGATCTCCTTGGAGGTCTCGGAATAGGCCAGGCCGGCCTTCAGGTGGCCGGTCCAGTCGCCGGCGAGGGCGTAGTCCCAGTCAGCGACGACGCGGCCCTGGTTGCTCTTGTCTGTCTCACGGGTCCAGCCGGTACCGATGCCGAAACCCTGGAAGTTGGCGGGGTCGGTGTAGCTGGTCGGCGAGGAYAGCGACGGATAGACG
>NZ_JBFUMO010000784.1:0-2158 GCF_054049355.1 Roseateles sp. P5_E11
AGGTGGCGGAGATGAGCCGCTTCCGCTCGGCCAAGGAGATCAAGGCCGCGATGGAGGGCATTGCCGACGGGACGCTGGACATCGTCGTGGGCACGCACAAGCTGCTGTCCGCCGAGGTCAAGTTCAACCGCCTCGGCCTGCTCGTCATCGACGAGGAACACCGCTTCGGCGTGCGCCACAAGGAGGCGATGAAGGCCATGCGCGCCGAGGTCGACGTGCTGACGCTGACGGCCACGCCGATTCCCCGCACGCTCGGCATGGCCTTGGAAGGCCTGCGCGACCTCAGCGTCATTGCCACCGCGCCGCAGCGCCGCCTGGCCATCAAGACCTTTGTGCGCGCCGAAAGCAGCGGCACCATCCGCGAGGCGGTGCTGCGCGAGTTGAAGCGCGGCGGCCAGGTCTACTTCCTGCACAACGAGGTCGAGACCATCGAGAACCGGCGCCAGAAGCTCGAGGAGCTGGTGCCCGAGGCGCGCATCGTCATCGCCCACGGCCAGATGCCGGAGCGCGAGCTGGAGCGCGTCATGCGCGAGTTCGTGGCCGGCAAGCACAACCTGTTGCTCTGCTCGACCATCATCGAGACCGGCATCGACGTGCCGAGCGCCAACACCATCATCATTGCCCGTGCCGACAAGTTCGGCCTGGCCCAGCTGCACCAGCTGCGCGGCCGCGTCGGGCGGTCCCACCACCAGGCCTATGCCTACCTGATGGTGCCGGACATGCAGGGCCTGACCAAGCAAGCCCTGCAGCGCCTGGACGCCATCCAGGCCATGGAAGAGCTGGGCTCGGGCTTCTACCTCGCCATGCACGACCTTGAAATTCGCGGCGCCGGCGAGATGCTGGGCGAGCATCAGAGCGGCAACATGATGGAGGTGGGCTTCCAGCTCTACAACGACATGCTCAGCGAAGCCGTGCGGTCCCTCAAGGCCGGCCGCGAGCCCGACCTGCTGTCGCCCTTTGCCGCCACCACCGAGATCAACCTGCACGCCCCGGCCCTGCTGCCCGATGCCTACTGCGGCGACGTGCAGGTGCGGCTGTCCCTCTACAAGCGCCTGGCCACGGCCGAGAAGAACGAGCAGATCGACGCCATGCTGGAGGAGATCACCGACCGTTTCGGCAAGCTGCCCACGCAGGGCCAGACCCTCTTCGACACTCACCGCCTGCGTGTGCTGGCCAAGCCCTACGGCGTCAGCAAGATCGACGCGGCACCGACGTTGATCAACATCAACTTCCGCCCCAACCCGCCCATCGACCCGATGCGCGTCATCGATCTGGTGCAGAAGAACCGCAACATCAAGCTGGTGGGCAACGAGAAGCTGCGTGTCGAGAAGCAGCTCTCCAGCCCGCAGGACCGCGCCCAGGCCGTGCGCGAGGTGCTGCGACTGCTGGGCCAGCCGATCAAGACCGAATAGCCCTAGCGTCCTTGAACCGGCGCCAGCCCGCGCAGCGCCGCATCGGCGCGGCTCAGCAGCTCGGCAAAGCCCTGGCGCTGCGCCAGCTCCACCGCCTCCAGCAGCAACGGCCGCGCGTCGCGCGCCGGCAACCCCTCGGCCTGCAGCAGCAGCCCCTCGGCCAGCGGCTCCAGCAGGCCGGCGTCGCGTGCGACGGCGACCTGGCGGGCGGCAGCAGCCGCATCGCCGGCCAGCAGTTCCAGCCGTGCCAGGCGGATATGCACAAGCGGATGCTGGCTGCGTGGCAGCAGCGCACGCAAGCGTTCGGCCAGAGAGGGATCGGGCGGCAGGCCGCGGGCCTCGCGCAGCAGGCCGCGCAGCCAGGCGAGGTGTGACACGCGCAGCGGGTCGCGGCTGCTCGCCAGCAAGGGCTCGGCCAAGCCCAAGTCGGCTTCAGCAAGATCGAGGCAGCCGCTCTGCCAGTACAACCGCGCGCGCCGCGTCAGCGCCTCGGCCTCGAACAGGGCCGAACCTTGCGAGCGGCCCAGCTCCAGCGCGCGGTCCAGCACGCCGCGCGCCTCGCCGTAGCGGCCGGCGCTGGTCAGCGTGAGGCCCAGCATCAGCAGCGACAAGGTCTCGGTATGCGCCACGCCCTGCCAGCTCAGCAGGCTGCGCCGCGCCATCTGTTCGGCGCGATCCAGCTCGCCCAGCGCCTGCAGCATCACGCCCAGGTCGCTCTCGATGGTCAGGCCCCGACAGTAGTCGGG
>NZ_JBFUMO010000785.1:0-2155 GCF_054049355.1 Roseateles sp. P5_E11
GAGCAAGATTTGCTGCGCACACTCCTGGACAACTCACCCGATCATATTTATTTCAAAGATATGCAGTCCCGTTTTCTCAAATGCAGCAAAGCCCAGGCGTTGCAATTCGGGGCCGCGTCGCCGGCGGCATTGGTAGGCAAGACAGATTTCGATTTTTTTTCCGAAGAGCATGCGCGCCCCGCCTATGAGGATGAACAGGAAATACTGCGCACAGGCCAACCGATGATTGGCAAAGCGGAGAAGGAAACCTGGAAGGATGGCCGCGCCGAGTCCTGGACGCTGAGTACCAAAATGCCGCTGCGCAACAGTGCAGGAGTCATCATCGGCACCTTCGGCATCTCCAAGGACATTACTGCGCTGAAGCAGTCGGAAGCAGCGCTGGCATATCACCACGATTTGCTGAGCACGCTGATGGAGAATTCGCCTGATTCCATCTTCTTCAAGGATTTGAAATCACGCTTCGTCAAAATAAGCCGTTCAGAGCTGCATAACCTGCTGCGACTATCGATCAGCCGCTACCGCGCAGTACATCCCGGCACGGATGAAGACGCACTCCCGCCGCATTTGGCCAACGTGGATGAGTTTGAAAAATATGTGATCGGCAAAACCGATGCAGACCTTTACGGCCAGGACAGGGCGAGTGAATTCAGCCATGATGAAGAAGAAATCCTCCGGACCGGAAAACCCATCGTCGAAAAGAGCGAGAAAACCGTCCATCCCGATGGGCGCGTTGTTTGGTATCTCACCACCAAAAGCCCCTGGAGAGACCGGCATGGTCAACTGATCGGGACCTTCGGAACGTCAAAAAACATATCCGAACTGAAGGAAGCCGAGCGAAAAATTGAAGAGGTGCAGGCCCAACTGCTGACTGCGGCACGCCTCGCCGGCATGGCAGAGATCGCAACCAACGTTTTGCACAACGTGGGCAACGTTCTCAACAGCGTCAACGTATCGGCCGACTTGATTGGCGCCCAGTTGCGGGCATCCAAGCTCAAGGGACTCGCCCGCTCCGTGGCTTTGATGGATGCGCATACCGAGGATTTGGGGCAGTTCCTGACGCAGGACAGCAAAGGCAAGCTGCTACCCACCTATTTGCGTGAACTGGCTCGAACACTCGAGGGTGAGCACGAAGCCATAACGACTGAACTGGGCGCGCTGTGCGGCAGCGTGGAACACATCAAACAGGTCATCGCAACCCAGCAGTCATACGCAGGCACGCCGCGTGTTGTCGAATCCGCCAAGGTGGACGAACTGCTGGACGACGCGCTGCGCATGCACACGGTTGCGCTGACGCGTCACAAAGTGGATGTTGTAAAAAACTACCCGACCTTGCCCGCTCTCTTACTGGATCGGCATCGCGTGTTGCAGGTACTGGTGAACTTGATCAGCAACGCCAAACAAGCGTTGAGCGCGACCGCGGACAAACGCGCCTTCATTACGCTCGGTGCTGTTTTGATGGAAGGGCCAGTGCTGCGCATCACGGTGACCGACAACGGCGAAGGCATCGCGCCGGAGAATCTGACCCGCGTTTTCTCTCATGGTTTCACCACGCGCAAGAACGGGCATGGCTTTGGTTTGCACAGCTGCGTTCTGGCCGCACAGGAGATGGGCGGCAGCTTGAGCGTCCATAGCGATGGCCCTGGGCAAGGTGCGTCGTTCATCCTGGAGGTTCCCGTGAACGTACCCACGGGATCCGCGCGCTGAATGGCGATACCGACAAATGCCTGGCCCAAGGTCTGCACGTGCCGCCATGCGCTCAACGCTCAAGCAAGTAGAACGCGGTCGGTGTAAGTTGCGCCCGTCCTGGCCCGACCCAGCCTCAGCCCACAGACCCGAGAGCCCCTCATGCTGATTCGAACGACCGCCCTTCACGAGCCCCTGTCCAGCGAGATCACGCCCCGCCGGGTTTACCTGAACCGCCGCACGGCCCTGGCCGGCCTCGGCCTGGCAACCGCGTCACCGCTGGCTCTGGCCCAGGCCCAGGCCGCGCCAGGTGGCGGCAAGCTGCCCAAGCTGCCGGGCGCCCGCTCGGCCGTGGCCGGTGCGATGGTGATGGAGAAAGTCACCAGCTACGCCGATGCAACCTCGTACAACAACTTCTACGAATTCGGCACCGACAAGGCCGACCCCGCCGAGCGCGCCCACACGCTCAAGC
>NZ_JBFUMO010000786.1:0-2155 GCF_054049355.1 Roseateles sp. P5_E11
CGCTGGACAAGCTGTCCGGCCTGGTCGCCGTCAATTCGTTGATGGCCATGGCCGGCGGCACGCTGGTGGCCGTGCTGCTGGGCCGCAATGACCCCGGCTTTGCCTACAACGGCCCGCTGGCCGGCCTGGTGGCCGTCTGCGCCGGCTCGGACGTCATGCACCCGCTGGGCGCGCTGGTGACGGGTGGCGTCGCCGGCTGGGTGTTCGTGCAGTTCTTCACCCTGACGCAGAACCGCTGGAAGATCGACGACGTGCTGGGTGTCTGGCCGCTGCACGGCCTGTGCGGCGCCTGGGGCGGCATCGCTTGCGGCGTCTTTGGGCAGAAGGCGCTGGGCGGCATCGGCGGCGTGTCCTTCAGCGCTCAGTTGATCGGCACGCTGGGTGGCGTGGCCTGGGCGCTGGCCGGCGGTTTCGTTGTCTATGGCGCCATCAAACGCATCACCGGCCTGCGGCTGGATGCGGAACAGGAGTTCGAAGGCGCCGACCAATCCATCCACAAGATCGGCTCGACGCCGGACCGTGAGGTCAGCTGGTAAGCTGGCCCGAACGCTGTTCAAAAAGGCCTCCCTGGAGGCCTGTTTTCCATGTTCACAGGCATTGTCCAGGGCGTCGCCCGCGTCGAATCCATCGAAGCCCGTGAGGGCCTGCACACCCTGCATCTGAAGTTCCCGCAGGGCTTCGACGCGGAGCTGGCTATTGGCGCCAGCGTCTCCTGCGACGGCGTCTGCCTGACCGTGACCGAGCGCCCAGCCTCCGACGTGGCCAGCTTCGACGTGATGGCGCAGACGCTCAGCCTCACCACGCTGGGCGGCCTGATGGTGGGCTCTGGCCTGAACGTCGAGCGCGCGGCCCGGGAAGGCGTCGAGATCGGCGGCCATCCGCTGTCCGGCCATGTGGACGTCTCCGCCCGCATTGCCGAGATCCGCAAGCCCGACAACAACCACGTCATCCGCTTCGCGCTGCCCGCGCCGTGGATGCGTTATGTCTTTGCCAAGGGTTACATCGGCGTCAACGGCTGCAGCCTCACCGTGGCCGAGGCCCGGCGCGAGCGCGACGGGTCGGGCTGGTTCGAGGTGTGGCTCATTCCCGAGACGCTGCGCATGACGACCTTTGGCGACAAGGGTGTGGGCGATGCGGTGCACATCGAGATCGAGCGCAGCACCCAGGTCGTCGTCGACACGGTGCGTGACGCGCTGGACGAGAAGCTGGGCCCGCTGCTGCCAGTGCTGGAAGCCATCGCACGGGAGCGTGGCATCGACATCACGCAGCTCGCGATAAGCAAATCTTGATGCTTTCTTGATACCCCCCGCCTCGATCTTGGCGAGGCTTTGAGGGCGCAATTTCCAGAATCACTTCCATCGTTATGGAGGTGTCATGGACATCATGTTTCTGGTTCTGGGCGCGGCTCTCGCGCTGTTGACCGGGCTCGCGGCCTGGGGCTGCGAAAAATTGGCGAGGAGGAAGTCATGAGTGGCTTCGAACTCGCCGCCGCCATCCTCGTCGTCGGGCTTGTCGGCTATCTGTTCTGGGCGCTGCTGTTCCCGGAGGACTTGTCATGAGTACCTCGGCCTGGGTCCAGCTCATCGTCTTTCTTGTCGTGCTGCTCGTGCTGGCCTGGCCACTGGCACGCTGGATTCACGCGGCCATGGAAGGCCGCGTCGGGTGGCTGCGCCGCGTCGAGCGCGGCCTGCTCAAGCTGGCCGGCGTGGATGCCGACGCCGAGCAAGGCTGGCTGCGCTATGCCCTCGGCCTGCTCGTCTTCAATGCCCTCGGCATCGCTGCCGTCTATGCGCTGCAGCGCCTGCAGCATCTGCTGCCGCTGAACCCGCAGGGCCTGGCCGCGGTGTCGCCAGACTCGGCCTTCAACACTGCCATCAGCTTCGTGACCAACACGAACTGGCARGGCTATGSCGGTGAGTCGACGATGAGCTATCTSACGCAGATGCTCGCGCTGACGGTGCAGAACTTCYTSTCGGCCGCYACCGGCATCGYYGTCGTSATCGCSYTSGTGCGTGGCTTCGCGCGCCACAGCGCCCAGGCCATCGGCAACGTCTGGGCCGACCTGACCCGCGCCGCGCTGTGGGTGCTGCTGCCGCTGTCCTTCGTCTTCGCCATCGTTCTCGCCGGCATGGGCGTCGTGCAGACGCTCAAGCCT
>NZ_JBFUMO010000787.1:0-2154 GCF_054049355.1 Roseateles sp. P5_E11
GTTCCTGCTGGCGCTGAAGGACGTTGAAGACCAGCTCGGTGCTTTGACGCTGCTGCAGCAGCAGGGCGAGGCCAATGCGCGTGCGGTCAGCGCGGCCGGCCAGGCGCTGAAGCTGTCGGACACGCGCTACCGCAACGGCCTGGTCAGCCAGCTGGAACTGCTGGACGCGCGCCGCAGTGAGCTCGCCAACAAGCGGGCCGCGCTGCAGGTGCGCTCGGCTCAGTACCAGGCCACGGTCGGGTTGATCCGCGCGCTGGGCGGCGGCTGGAGTGAGGCGCCCTTCAAGCTGGCTGGCGCTTCAGCACCGCGATATTGACCGTGGCGCGTTTGACGAAACCCAGGCTCTCGTAGAGCACGATTGCGGCGGTGTTGATCGTCCAGGCGTGCAGGAAAGCCTGCTCGCCGCGACGCTGGATGTCGGCCGTCACCGCGGCCGACAGCCGGCGCGCCAGGCCCCGACCGCGGAAGTCGGGGTGGGTGCAGACACCGCTGACCTCGACATGGCCGGCAAAGCGCATGCGCTCGCCGGCCATCGCCGCCAGCCGGCCGTCGATGCGGATGCCGATGAAGCGGCCCATGGTGTGGGTTCGCGGCAGGAAGGGCCCGGGCTCGGTCAACGTGGCCAGGGCCAGCATCTCGGCGGCATCGGCATCGCCGAGGACTTGCAAGTCTCCGTCTGCCGTCAAAGGTTGCGTCGCCACCATCTGCACGCCCAGCGCTTCCTTCACTGCGATCAAGCCCGGCGGCACGACGATGGGTGGCACCTGGGCCAGGAAGACGGCGTCATCGCCCGRCTGCACGAGGGCGGCGAGCGCGGCCAGGCTGGCGGCGCTTTCGTTGGGTGTCGCAGCAAAGCGGTTGATATCGGCCTTGAAGCGTCGCGCCTTCTCGTCACCCACGCCCCAATGCGGCTGGTGCTGCAGGCTGGCCCAGACGGGTCGGTCGAGTTCGTTCATGCCGGCCCTCGCTGCATCAGCGGCGCTTCGATCAGCGCGTCTTCCAGCGCCGCAAGCTGGGCCAGCAGGTCGCCTTCCAGCCCCGCGCAGGCCTGCGCGACGGCCGCTTCGATGGCCGGCCAGGCCTCACGCTGCGACCGCTCGACGAGACCCTGCCCCTTCCTGCTCAGCGCGATGCGGCGTATCCGCCGGTCCTGCTCCGACGCCTCCGAGCCGATGAGGCCTTCGTCTTCCAGCCCGCGCAGTGAACGCGTGATGACGGGCTGGCTGACGCCCACGGCCTGGCTCAGCTCGCCAACGCTCAGCGGCCCCAGCCGGTCCAGCGCCGMCAGCAGCGGAAACCATGCGGCCGGCTGCTCAAAGCCATGCGCCACCAGCACGGCCTGGGTCTGCGCCTGCAGCGTCTCGCCGATGCGCTTGAGGCGAGTGCCCAGGCTCAGGTGGCCCAGTTCCTTGACGACATCCTCGACCATGACGAGCTCCGCTCAACCGATATGCATATCATGCTATGCAACCGGTCCAGCGCCGTCAATGGCGGGCGTCATAGGGTGCGGCAAGCGCACCCAGCCGACAGAGGCCCCTTAGGGCTCGGCCTTGCAGTTGGGCTTGCAGACTACCTCGTTGCGGCCAAGCAGTCGGATGGACTGCAGGCTGGCCGGCGCACGATGCTTGCCGCATTTGAAGCAGGAGCGGGTGTGGCCGCTTCCAAGGAAAGGCGAACCGCCGATTTTCGACTGGTAGCGCAAGCCATCCTGGCGGACCGCGGTGACGGTGTCTTTGCTCATTCTTCAGACAGGTCGGGACGAAACGTGAATTGACGCACGGCGAAGATGACAACGCCATCTCGCAAGCCCGCGGTTGCCGCCAGCAAAGGCCGAAATCGCGGGCTTTCCCTACCCCGATCTGCGGGGTAAGCGAGCGAGGACAATGCCGCTCCGCTCCAGAAGACGACATGGCCAAGCTTTTTTTCCGCTACGCCGCGATGAATGCCGGCAAATCCACCGCCTTGCTGCAGGTGGCACACAACTACGAGGAACGCGGCCATCGGGTGCGCATCTTCACGGCTCGCCTGGACGACCGCTATGGCCACGGCTTCGTCACGTCGCGCCTCGGCCCGAAGCGTGAGGCCGAGCAATTCGACGAGACCACCAATTTCCTGGCCCTGGTCGGCCAGAACGAAGACGGGCCGGGCATCGCC
>NZ_JBFUMO010000788.1:0-2134 GCF_054049355.1 Roseateles sp. P5_E11
GCACCTTGCCGTTCTGGCGCACGGTCAGGCGCAGGAACTTGGACAGGCCGTTGACGCAGGACACGCCCACGCCGTGCAGGCCGCCCGAGRCCTTGTAGCTGTTCTGGTTGAACTTGCCGCCGGCGTGCAGCTCGGTCAGCGCGATCTCGGCTGCACTGCGCTTGGGCTCGTGCTTGTCGTCCATCTTGACGCCGGTGGGGATGCCGCGGCCGTTGTCGATGACGGAGATGGAGTTGTCGGTGTGGATGGTGACGACGATGTCGTCGCAGTGGCCGGCCAGGGCCTCGTCGATGGAGTTGTCCACCACTTCGAACACGAGGTGGTGCAGGCCGGTGCCGTCGGAGGTGTCGCCRATGTACATGCCGGGGCGCTTGCGCACGGCTTCCAGGCCTTCCAGGATCTGGATGGAATCGGCGTCGTACACCGCGCCCGATTTGGCCTCGGCCGCGGCGGCCGCCTGCTGGTTGGCGTTCAGGCCATCGGGGTGGTCGGCACTGCTGGAAACATCACTCATCGGGAACTCTCTCTCACTCGCGGGCGACAAATTCATCGCCCTTTAAAAGCACTGAAGCGGGCCGAAGCCCGCTGTGTCCAAGCCAGGGTGCTGGCTCAGATTCGCATCGGCATCACGACGTACTTGAAGCCGGTGGTGTCGGGGATGGTCAGCAGCGCGCTGCTGGCGCTGTCGTTCAGGTCGATGCAGACCATGTCCTGGCTCATGTTGGCCAGGGCATCCATCAGGTAGGTGACGTTGAAGCCGGTCTCGATCTTGTCGCCGGCGTAGTCGATCTCGATCTCTTCCTTGGCTTCTTCCTGCTCGGCGTTGCTGGACGCGATGCTCAGCAGGCCCGGCTCGAAGGTCAGGCGCACGGCCTTGAACTTCTCGCTGGTCAGGATGGCAGCGCGCTGCAGGCTGCTCAGCAGCGGCGCGCGGCCCAGCGTCAGGCGGAACTTGTGGCTCTTGGGGATGACGCGGTTGTAGTCGGGGAACTTGCCCTCGACCAGCTTGGTGACGAACTCCATGCCGCTGAAAGAGAACTTGGCCTGGTTGCCGGCAAAGCGCATCTCGATGGCGTCGTCTTCCTTGCCGTCCTTCAGCAGGCGCTGCAGTTCCAGCACGGTCTTGCGCGGCAGGATGACTTCCTGCTTGGGGATGTCGGTGTCCAGCTCGGCCTGGGCCAGCGCCAGGCGGTGGCCGTCGGTGGCCACCAGCGTCAGGTTCTTGCCTTCGGCGACGAACAAGATGCCGTTCAGGTAGTAGCGGATGTCATGCACCGCCATGGCGAAGTGGACCTGGTTGATCAGGCCCTTGAGCGCCTTTTGCGGCACGCTGAAGGCGGGGCCGAAGTCGGCGGCTTCCTGCACGAGGGGGAAGTCGTCGGCCGGCAGGGTCTGCAGCGTGAAGCGGCTCTTGCCGCCCTGCAGGGTCATCTTGTTCGCGTTGCTGGTCAGGCTGACGACCTGGTCGGCCGGCATGGAGCGCAGGATGTCGATCAGCTTGCGGGCGCCGACGGTGGTTTGCAGGTTGCCGGTGTCGCCGTCGAATTGCACGGTGGTGCGCACCTGGATCTCGAGGTCGCTGGTTGTGAGCTCCACCTGGTTGCCGGTCTTGCGGATCAGCACATTGGCCAGGATGGGCAGCGTGTGGCGCCGCTCGACGATGCCGGACACCGCTTGCAGCGCGCCGAGCACCTGATCCTGGGGAGCTTTCAAAACGATCATGGAGGCCTCTTGGGGGATCTCTGGGGGGCAGTTTCGGCGCGCCCAAGCACAACGCGCGCGCGAAGCTGCGATTGTCGCCCGGAAACGGTGCCCGGCCGGCCGGCGGGGCTCTTGTGGGGGCTACGGGTGAACCCGGAGGCCGCGCAGGCCGGCGCCGACCCACACCCTGGGATAAGGGCCCGGCGCGGCCGCAAAGACCCGCCATCTGGCGGCAACGCCGCCCAGCATGCCTCAGTAAAGGTCGCGCGCCGCCGACCTCACCTCGTGCAGCAGCTGCCGCGCCCCGGGGGACATCAGATGCCCCTCGCGGGTGATGATGCCGAAGGCGTCCATGTGGCAGGGCAGGTCGATGGGCAGGATGGCCAGCACGTTCAGTGACGCGTAGTAGCGCGCCACCTCCACGGGCATCACG
>NZ_JBFUMO010000789.1:0-2131 GCF_054049355.1 Roseateles sp. P5_E11
GCGCTGAAAAGCGCCTGATTCCGCACTGGCCGGCGCAGCTGTTCCAAGCATCCACGAATGATCTTCGTGTCAGGCACCCCCCCAACCATGCAAGCGCGTGGAAGCTTTATACGTGCCGTCGTTCTGCTGAGTAGCGCCGGCATGCTCGCCCACGGCATCACTGCCTTGGCGATGCCCATCCTGGCCCGCCTGTATCTGCCCGCCGACTTCGGCCTGCTTTCAGTTCTGAGCAGTTCACTGGGCATACTGAGTGTGGCCGCCTGTCTCCGCTACGAACTGGCCATCGCCTTGCCACAGGATGCAAAGGACGCCGATCGCTTGCTCACGCTGTCCCTTGCCGTTTGCACAGTGGTCAGCTTGGGCGTCGCGCTGATGATCGCGATGGCCCCGGACGCGGTGATGGCCCTGCTGCGCCARCCCGGCCTGAGACCCTACCTCTGGATGATTCCAGTTGGCGTGTGGCTGGCTGGAGCCTATTCGGCGCTGCAGGCTTGGCATGTCCGGCACGCCTCATTTGGGCGCCTCGCGCGAACGCGTGTCGCCCAGTCTGCAGGCAGCGCGGGTCTGCAGATGATGGTCGGCTGGCATGGGGCCGGCCCTGTGGGTTTGCTGCTGGGTCAGGTAGCCAATACAGGTATCGCATGCCTGGCACTGATGCCCACGGCGTGGGCGGCCATGCGCGAGTTGCGTTGGAGCTCATTGCGGCACGTTGCCTTTGAATACCGTCGTTTTCCGATCTACTCCACGGCGGAGGCTCTGGCGAACAGCGCTGCGGTGTACTTGCCCGTCATACTCGTTGCTGCCTATGCCGGCCCTGCCGAAGCAGGCTATCTGGGAATGGCCATGTATGTGGCTCAAGCGCCCATGTCCCTGATCGGCAATTCGATCAGCCAGGTTTTCCTGTCACGCGCTGCCCTCGAGCACCGCGAAGGACGACTTCCGCAGTTCGTCGTCCAGGTTGTCGATGGTCTCATCAAGGCCGGCGTAGGTCCCCTGCTGGCGCTGGGCATCATTGCGCCCCAGATCTGCGAATGGCTGTTCGGTGCCGGATGGGCACGAACCGGCTGGCTCGTCAGCTGCATGACGCCCTGGTTCCTGCTGCAATTCCTCGTGGTGCCGATCTCCACCACGCTGCACATCTGCGGTCGGCAGCGAGCCGCCTTGTTTCTGCAACTGGCGGGCCTGCTGATCCGCCTCGGAGGCGTCTGGTTGCTGGACTGGGCACGGCTAGGCCACATAAGCGAAGGGTATGCAGCGACAGGGGCCCTCTTTTACGGCCTGTACCTCGGCGTGGTACTGGCCGTCGCAGGCGTTTCCGCGGCACAGGTCTGGAACGCAATTCGAGCGAATGGCCGTGTGCTTGTTCTCTGGACGGGAGCTGCCGTATTCGCCAGCGTCCTCACGCGAGTCGCGGTCAATTGGGCGACGGGCTGATGAGAACACCTACCCCGCGTCTTGCGCTGTTCGGCTTTCAGGCCTTGCTGCCTGGCTTCTTCGTCTACCACTTCCTACTCGCCAAAGGACTGATACCACCCGTGTTTGGTGGCTACTCGACCGCAATGGCGATGGTCTGGTTTGCGCCGCTGAGCATGTTGTTCGTTCAGCAAGTTTCAAGACCGGGGACCCGATGCGCCATGGACGGCGCCTTCGTGGCGTTTGTGGTCTATACCCTGGTCGTGCTGCTCCTCAACATGGCACTCGGTGCGCGCGGGGAAGCGGCCGGCGAACAGATTGGCGTCATACCGCAGTTTGTGGTGCTCTACATCGTGGCTCGCTCGGTTGACCCTCGGGCGCCGCGACTGCGCGGCGTGCTGGTCATGACCTTGCTCGCCATGAGCGTGGCCATCGTCACCAATGCCGATGAAGGTACGTTCCTCGCCGTCAGTCTCGATCTTCTGGGGAGCGCAGACTATTTCGCAAACTATCAAGCCTACGGCTTCGTCTATTCGGTCTGCCTGATCTATGTGCTGTGCGCTACCCCTTCGCGCAAGCAACGCATGGCGATCTACCTGTTCGCGTTCCCAACCCTTTTCCTCAACGGTGCACGTACGGAGCTGATCGGTGTCGTGCTGCTGACACTGGTTTTGGAGTTTCTGCGCTCGAAACACAAACTGTTCACGCTCGTCATCGC
>NZ_JBFUMO010000790.1:0-2129 GCF_054049355.1 Roseateles sp. P5_E11
TCAGCGAGCTGGCGCCCGGCATGCAGCCCGACACCCAGCCGCTGGACGTCAGCCTGTTGGTACAGGAGACCTGTGAGGACTGGGCCAAGGTCAATGGCGTCGAGCCCGGTGCCCAGAGTCGCTTCCGGCTGCACATCGCCGCGCCTGGGCTGATGGGGCTGTTCGACGCCGAGCATCTGCGCCGCGTCCTGGTCAATCTGCTCGACAACGCGCACCGCCATGCCGAGCCCGGCGCGGGCGCGATCCAAGCGGAGCTGGACCGCCACGGCGATGCGCTGGACCTCGTCGTGCGCAGCGCGGGCGCGCCGGTGCCGCATGAGATCGAGCGCCATCTGTTCGAGCCTTTCTTCTCGACACGCAGCCGCGGTTCGGGCCTGGGCCTCTACATTTGCCGTGAACTGTGCGAGCGTCATGGCGCCCGCATCGACTATCGCCGCGCCACTGACGCGGCGGCCAACGAGTTCTGCGTTCGACTGCGCACGCCCTCATCTGCATCCTCTGCATGACTACTGCCACGCTCCCGCGCCTGCTGGTCGTCGACGACGAGCCCGATCTGCGCACGCTCTACGAGCTGACGCTGCTGCGTGAAGGCTATGAGATCGACAGTGCGGGCACGGTGGCAGAGGCGCTGGCGCATCTGCAGGCCCAGACCTACAGCGCCGTCATCACCGACATGAAGCTGCCCGACGGCTCGGGCCTGGCATTGCTGCGCTGGCTGGAGCAGGCCGGCCGACCCGAGAAGGCCATCGTCATCACGGCGTTCGGCTCGGCCGAGAACGCGGTGGAGGCCTTGAAGGCCGGCGCCTACGACTACCTGACCAAGCCGGTGGACCTGCGCCAGTTCCGCCTCGTCGTCGGTTCGGCACTGGGCCGCGTGGCGCCCGATCCCAGCCCGGCGGCGCAAGAAAAAAGCGTGGCAATGCCGGCGTCGGCGCTGCGCTTGGTGGGTGAATCACCGGCCATCCGCGCGGTTCGCTCGCTGATCGACAAGGTGGCGCGCAGCATGGCGCCGGTGCTGGTGCAGGGTGAATCCGGGACCGGCAAGGAGCTGGTGGCGCGGGCCATCCACGACCACGGCGTGCGCGCCGGGCAGGGCTTCATCGCCGTCAACTGCGGCGCCATTCCCGAGAACCTGCTGGAGGCCGAGTTCTTCGGCTACCGCAAGGGCGCGTTCACCGGTGCCAACGAGGACCGCGAGGGCTTCTTCCAGGCGGCGGATGGCGGCACGCTCTTCCTCGATGAGATCGGCGACCTGCCCCTGGCGATGCAAAGCAAGCTGCTGCGCGTCATTCAGGAGCGTTCGGTGCGGCCGGTCGGCGCCACCGCCGAGACGCCGATCAATGTGCGCATCCTCAGCGCGACGCACAAGGATCTGTCCGCCGAGGTGGCGGCGGGGCGCTTCCGCCAGGACTTGTTCTACCGCCTCAACGTCATCCAGATCCGCGTGCCGCCGCTGCGCGAGCGCCTGGAGGACCTGGGCCTGATCAGCACCCGGGTGCTGACCCGCATCGCCCAGGACGCTGGCGTGTCACCAGCGCCACGACTGACGGTGGGTGCGCTGCAGACGCTGTCGCGCTATGCCTTCCCAGGCAATGTGCGCGAGCTCGAGAACCTGCTGCACCGCGCGCTGGCGCTGGCGGGCGGTGAGTGGATCGACGCCGACGATCTTGGCCTGCCCGACACGCTGCTGGACGAGGACCGCAGCGAGTCGCAGTTCGCCGCGCTGGACACCCCCCTGGGGGCGGCACCAGTGGCCGAGGGCGTGTCCCTGCCCGAGGAATTGCCGTCGGACCTGGCGCGCTATCTCGACGAGGTCGAGCGCGCCATTCTGCTGCGAGCGCTGGAGCTGCACCGCTTCAACCGCACGGCCGCGGCAGCCAGCCTCGGGCTGTCGCTGCGCCAGATCCGCTACCGCATGGCGCGGCTTGCGATCTCGGCTGGTGACAGCTGAAAGAAAAACCTTCTCGGGATTTGCCCTGCTTGAATCTGCGGCGAGGCTATAGAGCGCTTGCTCGGACGCAGCGCTGGCGCGGCCTTGCGGCCCGCTTCGGCCCGCCAGCCCAGTGTTGATGCGGGTTGCCGGTTGCAAGCCCCGATCTGATCGGCCAAAGGCGCGSGCAGGGCATTTG
>NZ_JBFUMO010000791.1:0-2125 GCF_054049355.1 Roseateles sp. P5_E11
GTGCAGCCGAGAAGCAGGCGCGCATCGACTCCGGCCAGGACGTCATCGTCGGCGTCAACAAGTACAAGCTGGCCAAGGAAGACCCCATCGACATCCTGGACGTGGACAACGTCAAGGTGCGCGACGGYCAGATAGAGCGCCTGAACCGCATCAAGGCCACGCGCGACACCGCCGCCGTGCAGGCCGCGCTGGCCGCGCTGACGCAGGCCGCGGAGACTGGCGAAGGCAACCTGCTGGACCTGTCCATCAAGGCCGTGCGCCTGCGCGCGACGGTGGGCGAAGTGTCCGACGCGCTGGAGTCCGTCTTCGGCCGCCACCGTGCCGACACGCACAAGGTCAGCGGCGTCTACGCGGCTGCCTACGACTCGGCCGAGGGCTGGGCCAAGCTGCAGGGCGAGATCGCCGCCTTCGGTGACGAACAAGGCCGCCGCCCGCGCGTGATGATCGCCAAGCTCGGCCAGGACGGCCACGACCGTGGCGCCAAGGTCGTGGCCACCGCCTTTGCCGACCTGGGCTTCGACGTCGACATCGGCCCGCTGTTCCAGACCCCCGAGGAATGCGCCCGCCAGGCCATCGAGAACGACGTGCACGCGGTGGGCATCTCGACGCTGGCGGCCGGCCACAAGACGCTGGTGCCGGCCATCATTGCGGAGCTGAAGAAGCAGGGCGCGGACGACATCATCGTGTTCGTGGGCGGCGTCATCCCGGCCCAGGACTACGACATGCTGTACGCGGCGGGCGTGAAGGGCATCTACGGCCCCGGCACGCCCATTCCGGCCAGTGCCAAGGACGTGCTGGAGCAGATCCGGGCAAGCCTGCAATGACATACGGCCGCTTTCCCGGGAGCGTCTGGCTGCTGACAAATGAAAAGCGTTCTCGAGAGGGGTATGAAGGGCTGGTGGCTGCCCGAGTCGATCCCACGCTCGGGCTGGACATACCTCGCCTGGAGCCTGCGCCTAGCACTGCCCTCTATTCGCATGGTCAAGGGCCCCACCTTCACTTGCCCGTTGTTGGACCAGCCGTGCTCAGCCGCATGTTCGGTCGCATGAAGGAGCGGGCCAAGACCGCCGCCCTGGTGAACATCGAAGGTGAAAGTCTTGGCGACATCTTTCTCTTGAGCGGGTTGMACCTGAAGGAGATGCCCTCGGGGCATCAGCGCGTAACCAGTCTTCAGATACGGATGAATCTGGAAGAGGACCGGTTGGTCCTCACGGTATCAGGGAGCCTTGGGCCTTCGCAGGAGGGTTGGTATACAGGGGCCTCGATCTATCAGGCGTTTGAAATGTTCAATGCGACGATCTCGATCCCCGTCGATGAATGCAAGTACGCGCTGTTTGGTGCCCAGCGCCCCGAGGAGCGGTCAGTTGAATAGCGTGGCCACGGAGGTGCGGTGTTGACTCTGCATACCGAAACGGTGCGGGCGGCTGACTTCGAAGACATGCTGGCTCTGCGCATCGCGGCGCTGCGCGAGAGCCTGGAGCGGCTGGGCCGCTTCAATCCCGACGTCGCGCGGGCGCGGCTGAAGAGCCAGTTCCGGCCTGAGTGGATGCAGCACCTCATCGTCGACGGCGAGCGCGTGGGCTACTTCACCGTCGAGCCGCGCGACGGCGAGTTGCGCCTGCATCACCTCTATCTGCGCGCCGACAGGCAAGGGCAGGGCATAGGTGCCTGGGTGCTCGACCAGATCAAGGCACAAGGCCTGCCCATCACATTGGCGGCGCTGCGCGAAAGCCGCGCCAACGACTTCTACCTCCGCCATGGCTTCAAGGTTGTCGAGGAGCAGGACTTCGACATCGAATACCGCTGGGAGGCTGCTTGAGTCTTGCAACGCCCCTCCAGGCCGGCGACCGCCGCGCACTCGCCAAGGCCATCACGCTGATCGAGTCCACCCGGGCCGACCACCGCGAGCAGGCCGATGCGCTGCTGACTCAGCTGATGCCCGCCACCGGCAGTGCGCTGCGCCTGGGCATCTCCGGCGTTCCGGGCGTGGGCAAGAGCACCTTCATCGAAGCCTTCGGCATGTTCCTGCTGGAACGTGGCCACCGCGTGGCGGTGCTGACGGTGGACCCGTCGAGCACGCTGTCCGGCGGTGCCATCCTGGGCGACAAGACGCGCATGGAAAGGC
>NZ_JBFUMO010000792.1:0-2122 GCF_054049355.1 Roseateles sp. P5_E11
ACTCGGATCCGCTGATGCGCCTTCAAGCCCGCGACAACCTGCGGACCGGCATCGCGCGCGTTCGTCAGGTACTCTGTCAACGCAGGCGTCGGAATGAGGATTGCCCCTCTGCTTTTCTCCACCTGGGCAATGACGTCATGAAGTTTTGCTCGTCGATCCTCGTCGGTCTGGCCCCCCCCTTTGCGTCTATCCAAAAGGTAGATCAGGAAGTTGGCGTCAACGAGGACTCTCATGGCTCGTCCCCCCTGAGGTGCGACAGCTCGGTGAGCGGGTCGTCGAACTCCTTCCAGCCATTGCCCGGGATCTCCGATAGAGATTCGAAAAGTGATTCGAGGGGGCGTCCATCAAGGGTCTCGAAGGACTCCACGAGCATCGTTATGCAAGACCAGCTACCGTCTTCGTCCCGCCGCCAAGTCGTCATGCCCGTGAAGCGCAGTTCCTCGCCGAAGAGATGAGCGCCAAGTTGACGAGCTTTGTCGCGCCCCTTCACCGTGACGTCGAGGTACTCGCCCGAGTCGAGGTGCAAGGTCATCGGGACGGTCTCGTCTCGGCCTCCGATCTTGCTGACCATGCCAACCAAGGTGGTCACCTGCTTGACGACGCGGACCTCTTGGCCAGCGTCGTTGGCGGCGAGGCCTCCTGCAAAGTTCAGGATGATGCTGCCTTCACGATTGCGAAGCTCAGCATTCCACCCCTGCCTCCTAAGGTAGTCGTCGAGGCGTGACGCTTTGGAGCTACTTTCCTGCGCCAAGCGGAGCGCGGCTAGGCTGGCCTTAACGGCGTCTAGACCCGAATCCAGCACTTGGGCTTTCAGCACCGCCGACCCTTTGGTCAGGCCGGCAAAGCGAACGTGCTGCTCGGCCCCTAGGAGGTCTGCAAAGTGCTTAGCCAGTTCGCCAAGAGCCTCAAGCGTTAGCTGCCTTGGCGTGGTGCCATGTACATGGAGGTCGTACGTCCAATCTCGCGGCATCCCGCGCTCCTCAAAGATGATCCGTAGCTTATCCGCTGCGATAGCTATGGCGTTAGGCCATTTTGGGCGAGGCACCTGCTCGCAGCCTGTCATCCGTTTTGCAGGCATGTCCTCGCCGTCTCGCGGCGATTGCGGGCAGCGCTTCCTTTCACGGCGGTGGAGCTAGGGACTGCGAGCGACTAGACCCCATCAATGACGCCAAACCGCTCCCACACCGCCTGGCTGACCCTGGCGCAGTCCTCCAGCTTCATTAACCCAATCTGGCACTCCTCGCGTGGGATGCCAAGCGCCTGCGCCAGCCACTGGCGGGCCTCGTGTTTGGTCATCAACTCCTGCTCCCAAATGGGGTCGAAGGCCTTGTGCGCCGCGATCCGCGCCGCGCGCAGGGTTTCGTCCGCCAATTCGCCGAAGGGCTCGTCCCCACCGGTCTTGCACCCGACCCATGCGTCGCAGCTCCAGCAGACCCAGAACTGCCGGTCCTGCAGGTCCTTGCGGTCGGGGTAGACGGCCAAGCCACCGTGAAGCTCCGCTGGCATGCCGCAATAGTTGCAGTCGACCCTTCGGCTGGGCTGGCGCGGCGGCGGTGGCCCCACGGGCTGCCCATCAGCCTCACGCTGCTTTTTTAGGTACGCCAGTAGGCTGGTCATGCCGATGCCGCTGGCGGGGCCGTCAGGCCCGTCCTGGACCGTCTGCCAGGCCTGCGTACCTGGCCAGAAGTCCACCCGGTCATCCAGGCGCACTCGCTTGCCGCCATCCACCCACACGACGTTGCCCTCGCCGAATCCGCCGAGCCCGGCCTGCCCTACTGCGGCCTTCTTCAAGATGCCCATGCTGGCGCCTCTATGGCCCTGCTATGCGGCAAGGCGGTGCTCGTAGATGGCAGGCGTCCGGTCATCGAAGATGTCGTAGAGCGCCTTCAGGTCGTTCGGGTCCGGATTCAGCCAGGCATCGACAKGCTCAGGCTTGATGCGGACGATCATGCGGTTATGGCCGGCGGCCGCGACCTCGGGCGGCGGCTCGTCGGTGATGATCGCGAAGGACTGCAGGTCCGGCTCGCCTGGTTTCGTCCAACGCGACCACACGCACGCCACGAGCATCACCTCCTTGGGGTTGGGCTTGAACTCCAGCACGACGTTTTCCGGCTTCTCATCC
>NZ_JBFUMO010000793.1:0-2118 GCF_054049355.1 Roseateles sp. P5_E11
GCGTGGCCTCGAAGCCATCCAGCGGCGCAAGCAGCCGCTCATAGACGAGCTGCTGCCCCGTCTGCTCCGCAAACATCGCGTGGATGGCCGGCGAGCGGCTGTGCTCGACCGGATGACCGACAACGGCATATCGATCAGTCATTGCGGCTGCCCCTGCAAAGTCGTTTCCAGGCTTTCGTCACGCGTGAACTTGAAGCGCGATGTGATGACCAGCACCTCAGCCCCGCGCAGCATCTCCTTGCTGAAATTGCCGAAGGGCGAGGCCGCCTGCACGATGGCGACGGCGCGCTTGTCCAGCGTCGGGTTGCCGCTGGAGGCGACGATCTCGGTCTCGATGACGCGGCCCTTGTGGTCGATGTGGATGTTCATGGTCAGCTCGCCATAAAGCTTCTTGCCGCGCGCCTCGGGGAAGTCGCGCGTGCCGCGCTCCTCGATGCGGCGGCGCAGGCCGTCGTAGTACTGGGCGTAGACCACCTCACGCGTGGCCGGGCTGACGTAGCGCTTGCGCGGCCGGGCGCTCTCGTCGTTGACGCGCTTCTCGATCTCGGCGAGCAGGTCCACGAGCTGTCGGCGTTTCTCGGCCAGGGCGCGCTCGGCAGCGTCGGTCTTTTCGCGGCGCGGGTCAGGCGGGGGCAGCAGGGCCAGCTCGCGCCTCACCTGGGTCAGCAACTGCTGTTGCTGCTGCTGCAACTGGGCGATCTGCGAGCTTTGCGCCTCGGCCGCATCACCCACTTCGCTTTGCCGCGCCGGTGGCAGTGGCGAAGTCGCGCGGCCGGTTTCCATGTTGCCGCCGCCAGCCAGGTTGGCCTGGGCCAGGGCCTGGGCCTTGACGGGCGCCTCGTTGGAGCGTGTGTTGACGAGCACCACCTCCAGCGGCGTGTCCTGGAAGATGCGGTTGAAGGCCTCGGGCGCGGCGATGCGCATGAACATCAGCGCGATGTGCACGCCAAGCGAAAACGCGAGCGCGATCTGCAGCGTGCTCGGTTTGCGCATCTCAGCTTTGCGAGGCCGCTTCGGCGGGTTCTGCCTCGCCGGAACCATCATTCAGGTCGATGGCCAGTGTCAGCGGTGCCGCGGCGGCCTCGAGCTCGTCCTCATCGCCTTCCGGTTCTTCAGCGGCAGGCGACTCATCCAGCCGCTCGACCAGCGTCGCATGCACGTCCAGCGTCATCTCGTCCAGCCCGGTGATGCGCACCTTCACATGGCTGCCGCGCGGCAGCGAGTCGCAGCCCAGCGCCTTGAACACCAGCGGCAGGTCGTCGGCGCGCACCAGGCCGTCCTTCATGACGGCGGCGGTCAGTTCGGTCGTGCCGTTCTGCTGCAGCCAGCGCAGCGTCCAGAAGCGCTCGATGCCGTTCTGGAAGCCGTTGTAGGCCATGTAGGCGGACTCGAAGCCCGAGATGATGGAGAACAGCTGCGCGTCCTTGGGCTTGAAGGGCGCGGCCAGTGCTGCCATCTTGCCGTGGCGGGCGCAGGCAATGATCTGCCACTGGTTGACCAGGTCGACATAGCGGCGCAGCGGCGACGTGGCCCAGGTGTACTGCGCCACGCCCATGCCGGCATGGGGCAGGGCCTTGACGCCCATGCGCACCTTGATGCCCGGCGCGAGGCTGGCCTGGCTGCGGTAGATGCCGGGCAGGCCCAGCTCGGCCAGCCAGCCACCCCAGGCGGAGTTGGCCAGGATCATGGCCTCGGCCACGATCAGGTCCAGCGAGCTGCCGCGGGCGCGCATGCTGATCTCGACGGACTCCGTGCCGTTCGGCGCCTCCGAGCGTTCGCCGGCAAGGCGGAAGTTGTAGTCCGGCCGGTTGAAGTTCTCGGGTTTGCCGCGCACGACCTCGCGCTGGGCCTTCAAGTGCTTGGCCAGGCGCCAGGTGAAGGCGAGTTCGCGTGCGAAGGCGTAGTCGGCCGGCGCCTCGCCCGACAGCGTGGCGTCGGTGACGATGCCGTCGAGCTTGTCGTGGCGCAGGTTGGCGGCGATGTGCACGCGCTCCAGCCTGGTCTCGCGTGCCTTGATCTCGAAGGTGGCCTCATCCATCGTGAAGTAGATGGAGACTGCCGGGCAGTCGCGGCCCTCGATCAGCGTGTAGGCCTGCACGACGTCGTCGGGCAGCATGG
>NZ_JBFUMO010000794.1:0-2112 GCF_054049355.1 Roseateles sp. P5_E11
ATGTGGACGAAGTGATTGAGCCAGGAGAGGAGGAGCGTCCCAACCCTTTCGCCAAGCTCGCAACCCTGAAGCGGGGCGGCAGCGCCTGAAGCCATGGCTTCAGGCGCTTGGCTCTCGCTGTCGATAGTGGCAGCTTGGCGGGTTTCTCATCCGGTGCTACACTCGTGGGCTTTTCTGCGGTCTGGAGTTCGAGCTTTGATCTCACTCCCCGGGGTTGTGACCACAAGGCCCCACAGTCCGCCCCCAAATCCCGCAGAGTCTGGAGAATTTCATGGCTGTTCAGCAAAACAAGAAGTCGCCTTCCAAGCGCGGTATGCACCGTTCGCACAATGCCCTGGTCACCCCGGGTACCGGCATCGAGCCGACGACCGGCGAAGTGCATCTGCGTCACCACATCAGCCCCACCGGTTTCTACCGTGGTCGCAAGGTGCTGAAGAGCAAGGCCGACGCGGCCTGATGGTGCCCGGTGCCGCCAGGCGCGGCGCCAAACTATCGATGAATCTGCCGACCCGGCCTGCGTACCGCGCAGCGCCGGGTTTGGTCTTTGTGGCTCACGAAAACCACTGACATGACCGCAGTACCCCCGCCTGAACCGATCCGCCTGGCTGTTGACTGCATGGGCGGCGATCACGGCCCCTCGGTCACGCTGCCGGCCTGCCGCGCCTTTCTGGACAAGCATCCGGGCGCCGAGCTCATCCTTGTGGGCAAGCCCGAGGAACTGACGGCCGCTGCGGCCTGGCCGCGTTGCCGTGTCGTCGCCGCCAGCGAAGTCGTCACGATGGACGACCCCATCGAGGTCGCGCTGCGCCGCAAGCGCGACTCGTCCATGCGCGTCGCCATCCAGCAGCTCAAGGCCGACCGCGATGGCAACCCGGCTGTGGCCCATGCCTGCGTGTCCGCCGGCAACACCGGCGCGCTGATGGCCGTGGCCCGCTACCTGCTGAAGACGCTGGACGGCATCGATCGCCCGGCCATCGCCACCGTCATGCCCAACCAGCGCGGTCGCTTCACGACCGTGCTGGACCTGGGCGCCAACGTCGACTGCACGGCCGAACACCTGCTGCAGTTCGCCGTCATGGGCAGCGCGCTGGTGTCGGCCGTGGAGGGCAACGAGGAACCCAGCGTCGGCCTGCTCAACATCGGCGAGGAAGCCATCAAGGGCAGCGAGACCATCAAACATGCCGGCGAACTGCTGCGTGCCGCTGGTACGGCCGGCCAGTTGAATTTTTTCGGCAATGTCGAGGGCAACGACATCTACAAAGGCACGACAGACATCGTCGTCTGCGACGGCTTTGTCGGCAATGTCATGCTGAAGACGTCGGAAGGCCTGGCGACCATGATGGGCGGCTTCATCAAGGAAGAGTTCAATCGCAATTGGCTGACCAAGTTGGCCGGCTTGATCGCCATGCCGGTGCTGAATGCCTTCAAGCACCGTGTCGACCACCGCCGTTTCAACGGCGCGGCCCTGCTGGGCCTGCGCGGCCTGGTGTTCAAGAGCCATGGCTCGGCTGACGCCTTTGCCTTCGAGCAGGCCTTGGCCCGCGCTTATGATGCCGCCCGCAACCGGCTGCTTGACCGGGTCCACGACCGCATCGTCGCCACGCTTCAGGCCAAGGCGAATGATGCTGGAGACAACGCGGCGAACTCCGTCGCGCAGGCTGCATGAGCCCCATCGCCACCTCTACCTCCCGCTATTCCCGCATTCTCGGCACCGGCAGTTTCCTGCCCGCCGACCGCGTGACCAACCAGGCGCTGGCCGATCGCCTCGCGGCCGACGGCGTCGAGACCTCGGACGATTGGATCGTCGAGCGCACGGGCATCCGCGCGCGCCATTTCGCGGCGCCTGACCAGACTGCCAGCGACCTCGCCTTGCCGGCCGCGCAGGCGGCGCTTGAAGCCGCCGGCATCGCTGCCGAAGAGATCGACCTCATCATCGTCGCGACGTCCACGCCTGACATGGTCTTCCCGTCCACGGCCTGCCTGCTGCAGAAAAAGCTGGGCGTGCATGGCTGCGCGGCCTTCGATGTRCAGGCTGTCTGCTCGGGTTTCGTCTATGCGCTGAGCGTGGCCGACTCGATGATCAAGAGCGGCGCTGCCAACAAGGCTCTGATC
>NZ_JBFUMO010000795.1:0-2108 GCF_054049355.1 Roseateles sp. P5_E11
CGTTTGACGCCGGCGCGGTCACGCCGGTGCCGGAACCGGCGAGCGCCCTGTTGCTGCTCGGTGGCCTGGCCGCCTTGGCCGCTCTCAGGCCGCGGCGCCGCGCTTGAAGCGCCACGGCCGGACCTGGGCGGCGGCCACGGTCACCGCCCAGCAGATCCAACCTGTCCACATCGTGTGGCTGGGGTAATGCGCACCGCGCAGCATCTGCCCCACGCCATAGACGACGCCCAGCAACACACAGGCCAGCACCCAGGCGCGCGCAGCCCGCGGGTAGGCCCGCGCCAGCGCCCAGCCGCCGCAGAGATAGGCGAAAGCCGCGCTCGCATGGCCGGAAGGGAAGCAGTGCCCGCCACCGCCGTCATGCGCACCCAGCACCCAGTGGGAGATGTAATGGGCCACACCGCCAAACTCGGCCAGATCCCAGGGGCAGCTCGTCAGGCTGAAGCGCTTCATCAGCGAGATGACGGCCAGGCAGACCAGCGTCGTCACCAGCCACCAGCGCCGCTCCGGCCGGCTCAGCGCGGGCAGCAGCCGCGGCACCAGATTGAGCAGCACGATGAAGCCCATGGCCAGGTAGGAGACCAGCCGCCCGCCTTCGTGGATCAGCACCCGCGTGACCCAGGCCTCGCGCAACGCGAAACCGTTGGCGTCGCCGCCCAGGCGCACCGCCCAGAGGTCGAGATGGCTGAGGTCCCAGGCCAGCAGCGCCAGCAGGGCCAGGGCCAGCGCCAGTGCGCCGGCCGGCAAGGCGGCGCGCGCGGATCGATCTAATGGCTTGGTCGGCATAGGCCGGCATTGTCCGGTGACGCCGAAACCACCAGGCTTGCTGCTTGCTGGCGTCTCACGCGCGCTCTGACCTGCCCCGCGAAGAGGCTGAATGCCACGCCGGTTGCCCCGCGTGAGCCCTTGTCTACACTGGCCTCATGAGTTCTCCCGTCTTTGCCGCCGAGCGCGCTGTGCGCATCGGCCGTCAGGCGCTCGAGGTCGAGGCCCGTGCCCTCGCCGAGCTGGCGCCCCGCCTGGGCGACGCCTTTGCGGGCGCCGTGCAGCTGATGCTGGCCTGCCGCGGCCGCGTGGCCGTCATGGGCATGGGCAAGAGCGGCCACGTGGGCCGCAAGATCGCCGCGACGCTGGCCTCGACCGGCACGCCCGCCCTCTTCGTCCACCCCGCCGAGGCGGCCCATGGCGACCTCGGCATGGTCACCAGCAGTGACGTCGTGCTGGCTCTCTCCAATTCCGGCGAGAGTGACGAGCTCAACGCCATCCTGCCCGTGCTCAAGCRCCTGGGCATTCCCATCGTCGCCATGACGGGGCGGCCGCAGTCCAGCCTGGCCGCCCATGCCGACATCGTGCTCGACAGCGCGGTCACCGAGGAGGCCTGCCCGCTGCAGCTCGCGCCCACGGCCAGCACCACGGCCCAGATGGCCCTGGGCGACGCCCTCGCCGTGGCCCTGCTCGACACCCGCGGCTTCAAGGCAGAGGACTTCGCCCGCTCCCACCCCGGCGGCACTCTGGGCCGCAAGCTGCTGACGCACGTGCGCGACCTGATGCGCAGTGGCGACGCCCTGCCCCGCGTGGCGGCCGACACCGGCTTCACCGACCTGATGCGCGAGATGAGCGCCAAGGCCCTGGGCATGGCCGTGATCGTCGACAGCGACGATCACGTCCTTGGCATCTTTACGGACGGCGACCTGCGCCGCCTGGTTGAGCAGGGCCGCGACCTGCGCGCGCTGACCGCCGCCGAGGTCGCCCATGCCAAGCCGCGCACCGTCGGCGCCGAAGCCCTTGCCGTGGACGCGGCCGACCTGATGGAAGCCGCGCGCATCACCGTCGTCCTGGTCGTCGATGCCGAGCAGCGCCTGCTGGGTGCCATCAGCATCAACGACCTCATGCGTGCCAAGGTGATCTGAAGTGAAGCCAGCACTGAAATTCCCTCCCGAACTCCTGGTCAAGGCGCAAGGCCGTGGCCTGGCCATCAAGCTGGCCATCTTCGATGTCGACGGCGTGCTGACGGACGGCCGCATCTACATCGGCGAGCATGGCGAAGGGTTCAAGGCCTTCAACACGCTGGACGGCCATGGGCTGAAGTCGCTGCAGCAGGTCGGCAT
>NZ_JBFUMO010000796.1:0-2107 GCF_054049355.1 Roseateles sp. P5_E11
GGCGGGCAGCATAGGAAGGCGCAACCATGACTCCAGCAAGCGTGCCAAAGCAGTTGCCTGCTCGGGTGTCGGAAAACCGCCGGCCGGTGCAGCAACCGAAGGACGCCTTGGCCAGCATCGTCGGCCCCAGCGCCTCGCTCAGCGCATTGCGCATGCGGCTCCCGATGCTGGCGCGGTCCCAATGCAGCGTGCTGGTCACCGGCGAAACGGGCACGGGCAAGGACTGCGTGGCCCGCGCCCTGCACGAACTCGGCGAGCGCCGCAGCGGGCCCATGGTCAGCATCAATTGCGCGGCGCTGCCGGACACGCTGCTCGACAGCGAACTCTTCGGCTATGAGCGCGGCGCCTTCACCGGCGCCCATGCGGCTTATCCCGGCAAGATTTCGCTGGCCAGCGGCGGCACGCTGTTCCTCGACGAGATCGGCGACATGCCGCTGCATGCCCAGGCCAAGCTGCTGCGCGTGCTCGAGACGCGCGAGGTGTTCCCCATCGGCGCGCTGCGCAGCCGCCATGTGGACGTGCGCATCGTCGCGGCGACGCATTGCGCGCTGGAACAGGCCGTGCGCAGGGGCTCATTCCGGGCGGACCTGTTCTACCGGCTCAACGTGGCCCGCATCGAGTTGCTGCCACTGAGGCAGCGCCCCGAAGATGTGGCGCCCTTGTTCGAGCACTTCGCGGGTCAACTGSATGACGGCGGCAGCGCAGGCCCGGTGCGCGTGACGGCTTCGGCCATGGTGCTGATGCAGCAGCACGGCTGGCCGGGCAATGCCCGCGAACTGCGCAACCTGGTCGAGGCCGCCGGGCTGGTGTTCGACGGCCGGCCGCTGGAGCCCGATGAACTGCCACTGTCCGGCGCGACGTCGTTGGTCAACGATGAATCGAGCCGCGTGATCGAAGCCCTCGAGCGTTGCGAATGGAACCGCACCCGGGCCGCCGAGATGTTGCACTGGTCCCGCATGACCCTGTATCGCAAGATGAAGCAGTTCCACATCGCGCTGGAGCCGGTCCGCAATGCACGTGCGCCGTAACACGCCGCTGTGACACCGCAAGTGCTTGATCCGCTGGGGTTTTCGTAGCGCAATGTCACATCGCTCATGTGACATCGTTCACGGCCGAACACGCAACTCATTGATTCATAAGGGGCTGCAGCCACCGCCGAGCATGGCACGCCACTTGCGCAATACAGCGCATGAAGTCGCCAACCGACGTTCGACGTGACTGGGCCGCCGAGGGTTGCCCGGTCGCCGCCTCATCGGTCGGCTATCACTACGCCAACCAGTTCGAGGTCGGCTTCAGTCGCAGCGAAGTGCTGCTGCGCATGGCCCAGGCCTACGAGGGCGAGGCGCTGACGCATGGGATGCCCACCCGCGTGGTGATGACGCCGTCCTATGCCATGGCCCTGCTGCAGTTGCTGTCAGAAGCGATGCAGCGCTACGAGGCGGAGTACGGCCCGGTGGTCCCGGTCGGCAACGGCATCGTCGCGCAGGACTCCACGTTCTGACATGGCCAACGAATCCGCCCTCCTCTCCCTGGCCGAGTCGCTGGCCCGAAGGCTGGACAACGCCTGGACGCCCGAACTGCGCGCGCGGCATGGCGACATGAGCTTCCAGGCCATCGGCAGCGGTGGCCTGCTGGCGGACCTCAACGTGCAGGGCGCGGTGCTGTCGGTCTGGCCCTATCGCGTCACTGTCAACGAGCAGATGCGCAATCTGAGTGCGAGCGATGCACGCCGCACACCGGGCCTGTCCAACCGGCCGCTGTCGCTGGATGTGCACCTGCTGCTGTCCATCTGGTCGGCCAACACCGCGCTGGAGCTGGCCGCGTTTGCCTGGGTGCTGCGCGAGCTGCATCGCGAACCCATCCTTGATGCGTCGACGCTGTCCAGCAACGGCGGCTGGTCGGCCGAGGAGGTCGTGCAGCTGATCCCTGCCGAGATCACGGTGGAGGACATGATGCGCATCTGGGACGCCATCACGCCCGGCTACCGACTGAGCGCGCCCTATGTGGCCCGCATCGTGCAGCTCGACGTCGAGGCGCCGGACGCCCTGCCCGTCGTGGCGCGGCGCTTCGACTATGGAGGCGTGCCGGCATGAGCGTGGTTTTCCAC
>NZ_JBFUMO010000797.1:0-2102 GCF_054049355.1 Roseateles sp. P5_E11
CTCAAGCCCAGCGCGAACGCCATCAGGACAGTGCCAGCGACGACGCGGGCGGTCTTGAATTTCTCAACAAACATGTCTGAAGTCGACGGCGATGCTGCCGGCTGGTCACAGGGAACAATGGACGCGGAGTATAGGGTGGGGGGTCAGGACGAATTCGAGCCGGGGGTCGAAGAAGCCGGCGACGCTGAACGGCGCACGGCAGATGTCGATGCCGCCGGCCATGGCGAGCGCCTGGACCGCTGGCTGACGACACGGGCGCCGGAGTTCTCGCGCAACCATCTGCAATCCCTGATCGAGCGCGGCTGCGTGACGGTGGACGGCAAGGTGCTGGAGAAGGCCGCCCACAAGCTGCGCGCCGGCCAGCGCGTCGAGATCGAATTGCTGCCGACCGACGAGAGCCGTGCCTTCCGTGCCGAGGCCATGGCGCTGGACTTCGTCTATGAGGACGAGCACATGGCGGTGGTCAACAAKCCTGCCGGCCTGGTCGTGCACCCGGCCGCGGGCAACTGGTCGGGCACGCTGATGAACGGCCTGCTTGCCCATCACGCCGCCGCAGCGACGCTGCCGCGCGGCGGCATCGTGCACCGGCTGGACAAGGACACCAGCGGCGTCATGGTCGTTGGCAAGACGCTGGCGGCCGTCACGGCGCTGATGCGCCAGATTTCAGCGCGCGAGGTGCACCGCGAATACCTGGCTCTGGCCTGGGGGCGTGTCGAGGAGCCTTTCGTCGTCGACCAGGCCATGCGCCGCGACCCGGTGTCGCGCGTCAAGATGGCCATTGCMCYCGCCAACCTCGGCAAGCCGGCGCGCACCGATTTCTTTCCGTTGGGTGTCGGCGAAGTGAATGGCCGGGCCATCAGCGCGGTGCATTGCGTGCTGCACACGGGTCGCACCCACCAGATCCGCGTGCACCTGACGCACAGCGGCCACCCCATGCTGGCGGACGTGCTCTATGGCGGCGCGCCGGCCCTGGGCCTCACGCGCCAGGCCCTGCATGCGGCACGGCTGTCCCTCACCCACCCGACCACCGGCGAACCTCTGGTGCTGACCGCGCCGCTGCCCGCCGACCTGGCCTCCGCCTGGGCCCAGATCGGTGCCGCCGACCTGCCCGGCTGACAGGGCTATACAATGCACCTCGGTTGTCGTGGCAGCCAGCGCGCCAAATGTGCGCGACCCGTGCGGTTAGCAGTTCATCCGCCCGCCCGGTCAACCACCCCGATCGCGTTTCGCTGGAAGGCTGTTGAGCCCCACCGTGACGCCCGGACAGACCCCGTCCGCATTGCCTGCCGAACGCTGTGAGCGCCCAGGCCCGGACGGATTGCCAAGCCAGGCTTGATTGAGGGCGCGATTGCGTTCATGAACACCCAGGATGCCAAGCGCGTCCTCGAGACCGCACTGATCTGTGCTTCGCAGCCGCTGACGCTGCGCGAGCTGCGCAGCCTGTTCGCCGACGAACTCGGCGCCGATACCGTGCGCAGCCTGCTTGACGAGCTGAGCCGCGATTGGGAAGGCAAGGGCGTCGAGCTGGTGGCGCTGGCCTCGGGCTGGCGCTTCCAGAGCCGCCCCGAGCTGCGCGAGTACCTCGACCGGCTGCATCCCGAGAAGCCGCCGCGCTATTCGCGTGCCGTGCTGGAGACGCTGGCCATCATTGCCTACCGCCAGCCTGTTACGCGCGGCGACATCGAGGACATCCGTGGCATCGTCGTCGCCAGCCAGATCGTCAAGCAGCTTGAGGACCGCGGCTGGATCGAGGCCATCGGCCACCGCGAGACCCCGGGTCGCCCGGCGTTGTACGCGACGACCAAGTCCTTCCTGGACGACCTGGGCCTGGCCAGCCTGGAACAGTTGCCCGCCCTGGACATTGGCGGCGAAGCCCCGCCAGCCTTCGAGGCGCTGCAGGGCCAGCTGCTGGACAACTCAGAAGACGCTGAGTTGCCGGCCGAGGCTTCCGCTGAAACGCCCGCCGAAATCCCTGCCGAAATCCCCGCAGAGCCGCCTGCCGAAGAGATCGTCCCGAGTCTGAGCCTGTTTGGCGACGACGGCACGCCCGCACTTCCCAATCCCGACCCCACCGACCCGCCCCCGCAACCCCAGCCCGAATC
>NZ_JBFUMO010000798.1:0-2102 GCF_054049355.1 Roseateles sp. P5_E11
GCTTGGCTTCGACCAGGAACAGCGTCTTGTCGCCGACCTTGGTGTTGACCGTGGCCGTCACGCAGACCTCGAAGATACCGTCGGTGACGTTCTCGGCCGACAGCGTCAGGTTGATGTCGACCTGGGGCTGTTGCTGCTCCAGCAGGATGTGCGGCGCGTTGGGCTGCTCCAGCGACAGATCCTTCAGGTACATGCGCTGGATCTGGAACACGGGGGTGCCTTCGGGGGCGGCTTGGATCTCGTCGGCCATGGAATTCTTTCTAGCGAAGCGTCAAACAAAAGCCCGCAGGCGGCGCGCTGCGGGCGGTGGCTGGATTATGGGCGAGGCCTCGTGACAAGCCGATCGGGCTTGCCCGGTGTTGAAATCAGTCAAGAACGCCCAAAGCGACCCTTCAGGCCGCTTGGAGCAAGGGCAGCAATCCGCCCTTCTGGTCGAGGGCGATGAGGTCATCGCACCCCCCGACATGGGTGTCGCCGATGAAGATCTGCGGCACGGTGCGGCGGCCCGTCCTGGCCATCATCTCCTGGCGTTCGCCCGGGTTGAGGTCGACGCGGACCTCGTCGATCTGCTCGACGCCGCGTTGCTTGAGCAGCATCTTGGCGCGCACGCAGAACGGACAGACCAGGGTGGTGTACATCTTGACGGCAGCCATCTCAATCTCCTTCAGCCGCAAATCTGCCTACGCAGATTTCTGCCCAATGAAAGGCAGAAAAAGTCGGTTGGGCGAAAAACCGCTCACGCGCTTTTTTCCACCGGCAAATTCGCCTCCCGCCAGGCCTTGAGGCCGCCGGCCAGCACCTGGGCCTTGTCATAGCCCAGCTTGCGCAGCATGCCCGCGGCGCGGCCGGCGCGTGCGCCGGTCGGGCACACCAACACCAGCGGCAGGGCCTTGTTGGACGGCAAGGACTTGTGGCCCTCGATCTGGCCAAAGGGGATGTTGCGCGCGCCGACGGCATGGCCCTTGGCAAACTCTTCGGGCTCGCTGACATCGATCAGCACGCCCTTCTCGCGGTTGATCAGTTGCACCGCCTGGGCGGGGGCRAGGCCGCCGCCCTGTGCACCCGACATCAGCATGGGCCAGAGCAACAGGCCACCGGACACAAGTGCGGCGACGAGCAGAAACCAGTTCTCGATCAGGAAGTTCAAGCAAGCATCCCGTGTAATTCAACGAAGCCGGCGATTATCGCTGGGTCGGATAATCCGCCGCTTCCCACCACCTCAGCGCGCCTTGCCCCATGTACAAGCTCGTCCTCATCCGCCACGGCGAATCGACCTGGAACCTGGAAAACCGCTTTACCGGCTGGACCGACGTGGACCTGACGCCCACCGGTGTCGAGCAGGCCAAGACGGCCGGCCGGCTGCTGAAGGAAGCGGGCTATGACTTCGACATCGCCTACACCTCGGTGCTCAAGCGCGCCGTGTGGACGCTGTGGCACGCCCTGGACCAGATGGACCGCACCTGGCTGCCGGTGCGCCACGCCTGGCGCCTCAACGAGCGCCATTACGGCGGCCTGCAGGGCCTGAACAAGGCCGACATGGCCAAGCAGTACGGCGACGAGCAGGTGCTGATCTGGCGCCGCAGCTACGACACACCGCCGCCGGCGCTGGAAGCGACCGACCCACGCAGCGAACGCAGCGACCCTCGCTACCGCGGCCTGGACGCCGAGGACATTCCGCTGACGGAATGCCTGAAGGACACGGTCGCCCGCGTGCTGCCGTTCTGGAACGAGACCGTCGCGCCCGCCATCAAGGGCGGCCAGCGCGTGCTCATCGCCGCCCATGGCAACAGCATCCGCGCGTTGGTGAAGTACCTCGACAACATCGCCGACGACGCCATCGTTGGCGTCAACATCCCCAACGGCATCCCGCTGGTCTATGAGCTGGACGAGAACCTGAAGCCGATCAAGAGCTACTACCTGGGCGACGCCGAAGCCGCCGCCAAGGCGGCTGCCGCCGTGGCCAATCAGGGCAAGGCCTGATCCACCTCGGCCAGCACCTCCTCCACGCTGGCCCAGCCGGGCCAGTACTGAAGCAGCTTGACCGTCGGCCCCCACGGCGCCCAGACCGCGGGATCGGCCGGCCCCCAGGGGGTGAGCAGCCG
>NZ_JBFUMO010000799.1:0-2098 GCF_054049355.1 Roseateles sp. P5_E11
CACCACGGCTGCGGCCACGACGGCCACACCGCCATGCTGCTCGGCGCCGCGCGGCACCTGGCACGCACCCGGCAGTTCGACGGCACGGTGCACTTCATCTTCCAGCCGGCCGAGGAGGGGCAGGGCGGCGCCCGTGTGATGGTGGAGCAAGGCCTGTTCGAGCGCTTCCCGTGCGACGCGGTCTACGCACTGCACAACTGGCCCGACCTGCCGCTGGGCCACGCGCAGACACGGCCCGGCCCCATCATGGCGGCGGCGGATCGCTTCGACATCACGCTGCGCGGCCGGGGTGGCCACGCCGCGCAGCCGCATCACACCCCCGACGCGCTGCTGGCCGCGAGCCAGCTCGTCGTGCAGCTCAACACCATCGTCTCGCGCCGCATCGACCCGGCCGATTCGGCCGTGCTGTCGGTCACCAAGCTGGAGGGCGGCCAGAGTCACAACGTGCTGCCGGCCGAAGCCCGCATCACCGGCACGGTTCGCAGCTTCGACGCAGCGGTGCAGGACCGCATCGAGTCCGCGCTGCGCGACGCGGCGGCCGGCGTGGCGCTGGGCCATGGCCTGGAGGTCGACGTKGCCTACACCCGCTACTACCCGTCCACCATCAACACGCCGGCGGAGGCCGCGCTCGCACTGGCCGCCGCTGCCGACGCCGGTCTGCAGGCCACCGAAGCACCCAGGCCCGCCTTCACCAGCGAGGACTTCGCCTTCATGCTGCGCGAGCGGCCGGGCGCGTACCTATGGCTGGGGCAGGGCGGCGACAGACCGCTGCACCATCCCTGCTACGACTTCAACGACGAGGCGCTGCCGAACGGGGTGCGGTGGTTCTGTGCGTTGGTGGAGCGCGTGCTTCGGCCCGGCGAATGATCGTCGGCAAAGCTGGAGCGACGGGCATTCGTGAAGTGACCGCGGCGCCTCCGGGACCGGCCCTTCAGAGTGGGCCTTRCCTCCGCCGACCCAGGATCTAGGTACCTCTCGGATCAACGGCAGGTATCACAGTCGGCCAGCTGGCGGTTCCGACCCGTTGCAGTCATCGCGTCTGCGGCTTTGGACGACAGCTACGTGCCCATAGCGGACCTCGGTCGAACTACGGGTCCAGGCTGGTCTGCGACATTCGCAGGCCCATGCATGAGCGGCAGCAATCACGAAAACCGGTCATTGAGCGCTGATGGGCCTGACCGGCAGCTTCCCCCCCGGGATCGGTCGTTCGACGACGGCGCAAGCATCGTGGCGGCACGAGCGACCGCTCTCGCCCCCGCGACAGTCGCACACGACCCCGGAGCGTGCACCGCTGCGACGAACATCGCTGCCTATCAGCAGACGTTTGCATGCCTCAAGAAATTGTTCGCTATCGACCCCTGGTCGCTGGCACCGAAGGCTAAGCGCCACCTAATGGGCTCCGGCATCGCTTCGAAATAATGTCTAGATCGAATAAGTTTTCTTCGCCGTCCTGACAACTTGCGCCTCCTCTTCGCGAGGCTTCTGCGCCTCTCGCGACGCGAAGCTGTTGATCTCTACCCTGCCTCGAATGGCGAGGAACTGTGCCAAACCCTGGTCCGAGAGCGCCACGTAGGATCCTTCTCCCCACATGAAGTCAGCATCGATGTCGGCGGGGTTGCCATCACGCCACCAAACCAGCTTTGCAACCACAGCTCCAGAGGCGTCCACATAGAGCCCGTTGGCGTTTCGGTGTTCAGCCCAACGGAGCCTGCGCAACCAGTTCGGACAGATGACCAACGACAGGCCGGGCGAGTCGAAACCCGGGCCTAGCGAGCCGAGCACTCGCCGCACCAGCGTCGGCGCCAAGTTGCCGTCAAAGGGCATCATGCGCCCAACCCAAACCGACTCTGGGAGGCCCTTGTGGCAGCCCCAGAAGTCTACGCTGCTGATGTCTAGGCCTGGGGCGCTGATGCGCAGTTGGTCCAGCTCCGAGCGCCTTGCCAGCATCACCTTAAACGTCGATATCTCAGCGACTATGTGCATGCCGCTGGCGTCGAACCAGGGCAAGACGTCCGCATCCACCTTCTCAGCCCACTCCTGCTCGCCCTTATCCCAACTAGCATTCCGGATCGGCAGCGGACGCAGAAGGCCTTCCGGG
>NZ_JBFUMO010000800.1:0-2098 GCF_054049355.1 Roseateles sp. P5_E11
GACCTACATGGCGCTGGAACCCAACAAGGCCATCAGCGACATCCATGTCGACAAGGTCTTCATCGGCTCCTGCACCAACAGCCGCATCGAGGACATGCGCGAGGCTGCGGCCGTCGTGCGCCGTGTCGGTGGCCGGCTGGCCAAGAACATCAAGCTGGCCCTGGTTGTGCCGGGTTCCGGCCTCGTCAAGGCGCAAGCCGAAGCCGAAGGCCTGGACCAGGTCTTCAAGGCCGCCGGCTTCGAGTGGCGAGAGCCGGGCTGCTCCATGTGCCTGGCCATGAACGCCGACCGCCTGGAGCCGGGCGAGCGCTGCGCGTCCACCAGCAACCGCAACTTCGAAGGCCGTCAGGGCGCCGGCGGCCGTACCCATCTGGTCAGCCCGGCGATGGCTGCCGCAGCGGCGATGACCGGCCATTTCGTTGACGTTCGCACGCTGAGCTGACCATGGACAAGTTCACCATCCACAAGGGCCTCGTCGCGCCCATGGACCGCGACAACGTCGATACCGACGCGATCATCCCCAAGCAGTTCCTGAAGTCGATCAAGCGCAGCGGCTTCGGCCCCAACCTGTTCGACGAGTGGCGCTACCTGGACCATGGCGAGCCCGGTCAGGACCCGGCCAGCCGCAAGCCCAACCCCGACTTCGTGCTGAACCTGCCGCGCTATGCCGGCGCCAGCGTGCTGGTCGCGCGCAGCAACTTCGGCTGTGGTTCCAGCCGCGAGCACGCGCCCTGGGCGTTGCAGCAGTACGGCTTCCGCGCCATCCTGGCGCCGAGCTTCGCCGACATCTTCTTCAACAACTGCTTCAAGAACGGCCTGCTGCCCATCGTCCTGCCGGAAAGCGCCATCGCGCGCCTGTTCGACGAGGTCTATGCCTTCCCCGGCTACCAGCTGGTCGTCGACCTGCCGCGCCAGGTGGTGGTCAAGCCCGACGGTGCCGAGCTCCCGTTCGACATCGAGCCCTTCCGTAAGGAGTGCCTGATCGGCGGCCTGGATGAAATCGGCCTGACGCTGCAGCACACCGACAAGATCCGCGCGTTTGAAGCCGCGCGCATCGCCAGCAAACCCTGGCTGAACAACCGAGTGATTTGAGATGAAGAAGATTGCAGTACTGCCGGGCGACGGCATCGGCCCAGAAATCATGGCCGAGGCCGTCAAGGTGCTGAAGGCGCTGGACCTGCCTTTGCAGCTCGACTGGGCCGACGTCGGCGGCAGGGCCTACGAGACCAGCGGCCATCCGCTGCCGCCCGCCACGCTGAAGCTGGCCCAGGAAGCCGACGCCGTGCTGTTCGGTGCGGTCGGCGACTGGAAATACGACAAGCTGGAGCGCTCGCTGCGCCCCGAGCAGGCCATCCTCGGGTTGCGCAAGGCTCTCGGCCTGTTTGCAAACTTTCGACCGGCCATCTGCTACGAGCAGCTCACGCACGCCTCGTCGCTGAAGCCTGAGCTGGTGGCGGGCCTCGACATCCTGCTGATTCGCGAACTGACCGGCGACATCTACTTCGGCCAGCCGCGCGGCCGCCGCACGGCCGTGGACGGCCACTTCCCCGGCGCCGACGAAGCCTTCGACACGATGCGCTATTCGCGCCCCGAGATCGAGCGCATCGCCCACGTTGCCTTCCAGGCCGCCCGCAAGCGCGGCAAGCGCCTGACCAGCGTCGACAAGGCCAATGTGCTGGAGACCTCGCAGTTCTGGAAGGACATCGTCATCGAAGTCCACGCCCAGTACCCCGACGTCGAGCTGGACCACATGTACGTGGACAACGCAGCCATGCAGCTCGTCAAGGCGCCGAAGAAGTTCGACGTCGTCGTGACCGGCAACATGTTCGGCGACATCCTGTCCGATGAAGCCGCGATGCTGACCGGGTCCATCGGCATGCTGCCGTCGGCCTCGTTGGACGCCAACAACAAGGGCCTCTACGAACCCAGCCACGGCAGCGCGCCGGACATCGCAGGCAAGGGCATCGCCAATCCTCTGGCTACAATCCTGTCCGCTGCCATGATGCTCAAGTTCTCCCTCAACCAAGCCGACGCTGCCGCTCGTATCGAGCAGGCCGTGCAGTCGGTGCTGGCCCAGGGCTTGCGCACTGCCGACATC
>NZ_JBFUMO010000801.1:0-2096 GCF_054049355.1 Roseateles sp. P5_E11
AGTGATCCGCTTGTACGAAGAGGGCGGCATCCTCGCCAACGCCCAGCGCGTTGCCGCGCGCTTTGCCGCCGGGCTGGAGGCCTTGCGCTCGCACCCGCTGGTGGGCGACGTGCGCTACCGCGGCCTGCTCGGCGCGCTGGAATTGGTGAGCGACAAGGCCAGCCGGCGCGGCTTCGACCCGGCATTGGGCCTGGCCGACCGACTGTTCGCCCTCGGCTACCAGCGCGGCCTCGTGTTCCGCAGCTTCGGCGACCACGTGCTCGGCTTCGCGCCGGCGCTGACGATCACCGAGGTCGAGCTCGACGAGTTGTTCACGCGCCTGCGCCGCGTGCTGGACGATGCGTTGGAAGCACCCAACGTGCGCACGGCGATGGCCGGCGGCTGAACGCCGGCGCCACACAATCGCGCCATTCGCCAACCTTTGGGCACCCACCATGGCAGAAGCTCTCAAACTCGACCGGTTGGACCTGCGCATCCTGGCCCAGTTGCAGAAGAACGGCCGCATCACCAACGTCGATCTCGCCGATGCGGTCGGGCTGTCACCGAGCCCCTGCCTCATCCGCGTCAAGCGCCTGGAGCAGGCCGGCTACATCAGCGGCTACGGCGCCCATCTGCGGCTGGAGAAGCTGGGCGACACGCTGACGGTGTTCACCGAAGTCACGCTGACCGACCACCACCGCGAAGACTTCATCCGCTTCGAGACCGCGATCCGCGAGGTCGACGAGATCCTCGAGTGCCACCTCGTCAGCGGCGGCTACGACTACCTGCTGCGCTTCATGACACGCGGCGTGAACCACTACCAGCAGGTCATCGAAGGCCTGCTCGAACGCAACATCGGCATCGAGAAGTACTTCAGCTACATCGTCATCAAGTCGCCGTTCGTGAAGACGCATTGCCCGATCGAGAAGCTGTTCCACGAAACGCGCTGAGCTCGCGCGCCGACCTGAGCAGGCCCGCACCATGCGGGCCTGCTGCGCATTGGGCCGCCCCCACTTCACGCCGCTGACACAGGCCACCTGAACCCGCGCCGCCGCGTCGTGATGATGCCGCAGACGCTGCCGGCAACGCCCCTCTCAACCGCAGCAATCGCCTGCGCGCCGCGCGGTTTCGGCATCGGCGCAGATCGCGCTGCCCGCGCCTTCCACAACCGCAGTTCGTGCCGCCGCGGGCGGCCACAACGCGACGCCGCGCGAAGCCCCCGGTGCTGGAATGCCCTGGCACCGAGCGGTGCGGCTTCCGGATCGAAGTTGCAGCCCCTCGTCGTCGCCGACAAGCAACCTACAAGAGGGAATCCATGACAGCTTTCACCCGTATCCGCCTTCTCGTCGTCACTGGCGCCGCCTTGTGCGGCAGCGTCGCCAACGCGCAATCCAACGTCACGGTCAGCGGCAGTATCGACGCGGGCGTGTTCCGCGACACAGCCGGCCGCACGAACGTCGGCACCATCCAGCGCAGCCACCTGGAGTTCGCGGGCAACGAGGATCTCGGCGACGGCCTGGCCGCGACCTTCCGCCTGCGCCACCGTTTCGACGCGGACACCGGCGCGTCGGAGGCCGGCACGGGCAGGCCGTTCTGGCACGGCGAGTCGACCGTCGGCATCAAGGGCGGATTCGGCGCTTTGCGCCTGGGCCGCGCGCTCGACGCCATCCAGGCGCAGGACTGGGCCTTCGACGCCTGGAGCAACTACGACCGCATCGTGTCGCCCGCCTGGGACCTGTGGCATTGGAACTACTCCGCCGACCCGGCCGGCGGCGGCTCGGGCCGCGTGGCCAACGCGGTCTTCTACGACTCGCCGAAGTTCGCCAACGTCTCGCTGCACGTCAGCGCCTCTCCCGAGTCGCCCGCAGGCGCTGTGGCGAAGACGCGCGCCGCCACGCTGCTCTACAACGACGGCAAGCTGCGCATGATGCTGGGCAGCGGCAAGAACAGCGCCGGCGCCACCGAGACCTCGGTCGGCGTGCGTGCCGCCTTCGGCATGCTGTCGTTGATGGGCATGTACAACGTCAGCGAATCCGTCGCCGGCTCCAAGGCCAAGGTGACGACGCTGGGCGCGGTCTATGTGATGGGTGCCACGACGCTGAAGGCAGGCTGGGGCC
>NZ_JBFUMO010000802.1:0-2094 GCF_054049355.1 Roseateles sp. P5_E11
CCTCATGCAGGACCACGCCGCATCGCTGGCGGGCAAGGAACTGCATGTGCTGGACATCCCGGACGACTACCGCTTCATGGACCCCGAACTGGTCGAACTGTTGCAGACAGCTGTGCCCCCGCTGCTTCGGCTAGGCTGACGGCATGCGTTCTACCTTCTCCTCTTTTCTGCAGCGGCGCGCGGCCCTCGCACTGATCGCCGCGGCACTGACCGCGCCCGTTATCGCCGCCACGCCTGTCCAGGGCTTCAARGTCGTCAAGAGCTACCCGCACGACRGCCAGGCCTTCACCCAGGGCCTGTTCTTCCACGACGGCTTCCTGTTCGAAGGCACCGGCCTGCGTGGGCGCTCCAGCATCCGCAAGGTCGAGATCGAGACCGGCAAGGTGGTCCAGCAGGTGGACTTGCCGCCGGAAGTCTTCGGCGAAGGCATCTCGCAATGGGGTGACCGCCTCATCGGCATCACGTGGACGGAGCAGACTGCCTATGTGCTCGACCTCAAGACCTTCAAGCTCTGGCGCAAGTTCTCCTACCCCGGCGAGGGCTGGGGCCTGACGCACAACGACCGCGAGCTGGTCATGAGCGACGGCAGCCCCGAGCTGCGCTTCCTCGACCCGCTGACCTTCAAGGAACTGCGCCGCGTGCGCGTGACGGCCGACGGCAAGCCCGTCGACCAGCTCAACGAGCTCGAGTGGGTGGACGGCGAGGTGTTGGCCAACATCTGGCAAACCGACCGCATCGCCCGCATCGACCCCAAGACAGGCCGGGTGACCGGCTGGATCGACCTGAGCGGCCTGCTGCCTGACAACCTGCGCAGCAGCCCGGATGCGGTGCTCAACGGCATTGCCTATGACGCCAAGACCAAGCGGCTGTTTGTCACCGGCAAGCTGTGGCCGAAGCTGTTCGAGATCCAGCTGACCAGGAAATAGTCGAGCGCCACGAAGCTCACCTCCTCCAATCCGTGGTCGATAGACCCGCGCCTCATATGCCGCCGAAACGAAGCCTTGCCGTTTTGATCATCCTTGCAACGCTGGGCGCAGGCGCGCAGGCCCTTGAACCCAACCCCAAGCTTCGCGAGATCGCCGCCGCGGATCAACAGGACAGGGCGGGGCCCACCGGGGGCATCGACTACACGCAGCTGGCCGGTAGAGATGCCGAACGCCGGATCCAGGTCAGGCGCTTGCTGGAGCAAGGCGAAGTCCGTGCCGCCGAAGACTACTTCTACGCCGGGCTCGTCTTCCACCACGGCGAAACAGTGGATGACTTCAGGCTTGCCTTCTCGCTGATCAGCATCGCCGCAGCGCTGCGACCCGAACGCCCTGGCCCCAAGGCCGCCGCCTGCTCCGCGTGGGACAGGTTGCTCCTGCGGTCAGGAAAGCCGCAGTGGTATGGCACGCAGTTCGAGCGTTCAGCAAAGACGGGGAAGACGGAACTCTCGGCAGTCGATGAATCCGCCGTGACGGACGAGGACCGGAAGGCCTGCGGACTGCCAACGCTGCAAGAGTCTCGCGACGGTGCCGGTCAACTCAAGTAGCCTCGCGTGAACTGCGGGACGCGCGCCTGAACGGCGCTCTCGCGTCGCTCGTCGGGAACGATCAGCGGCAGACTTCCGTCCCGAAGTCAAAAACGATCTCCCAGCCACCCGCCGGCTTGCGGCGCCACACCGACTGGAAGCGCGCCGTCACCTTGCCATCGGGGTCCAGCACCGGGCCCGTCGTGCGGGCCAGGTCGCCGCTCGGCAGCACCAGCACCAGGTCGGGTGACCAGCTGAAGGGCGGCTTGGGCGAAGTCAGCAGGCCGTTCCAGGCCGTCATGACTGCGTCGGGACCGTGCAGCGGCGCCTTGCCCATCCAGATGGTGTCAGGCGCCAGCATGCGCCGGAACCCCGCCACGTCACGTGCTGCGAAGGCCGCGGCAAAGGCGGTCTCGGCGGCGCGAGCCTCTTCGACCCGCCTGGCGATTTCGTCGGCTGACGGCCAACCCGGTTCCGACGCGGCCGAAGCAGCGGCAGGCAGCGTGGCGGCGGCAAGCAGGGCATGGCGGCGGGTGGTCATCGGCTTCTCCGTTTGCTGGAAGCCACGAGCATGCCTCGCGGGC
>NZ_JBFUMO010000803.1:0-2087 GCF_054049355.1 Roseateles sp. P5_E11
CAGCCACCGCGAAGCGCCCTTCATCACGACCGTGCCCAAGGTCGACGCGACGGACTTCTACATGTTCAACAGCTACGAGACCGGCCGTGCCGGCTACGTGACGCTGATCGCCAACTACCAGCCGCTGCAGGACGGCTATGGCGGCCCGAACTATTTCTCGATGGACCCGAATGCGCTCTACGAGATCCACGTCGACAACGTTGGCGATGCCAAGGAACACCTGACCTTCCAGTTCCGCTTCAAGAACACGCTGTCCAACAGCGGTGCCGGCACGTCTTTAAGCGTCGGCGGCAAGATGGTCGGCATCCCGTTGATCCAGTCGGGCGCGGTGGCCAACGTCAAGGACGCCAACCTGCAGGTCAACGAGAGCTACACGCTGACCGTGGTGCGCGGCGACCGCCGCAGCGGCACGGCCCAGGCGGTGGTCCATGCCACCAGCGGTGCGACCAGCTTCGACAAGCCGGTCGACAACATCGGCAAGAAGACCATCGCCGACTATGCGAGCTATGCGGCCAAGCATGTCTACCCCATCACCATCCCCGGCTGCAGTACGCCGGCCAAGGTCTTCGTCGGCCAGCGCCAGGACCCGTTTGCCGTCAACCTCGGCACCATCTTCGACCTGGTCAACGCGCCGGTCTCCGTCATCACCGACCCGTCGCTGATCAATGCCGCGCCCAACACCATCGACGACAAGAACGTCACCACGCTGGCGCTGGAGGTGCACAAGGACTGCCTGAAATCCGCGACCGACGATGTCATCGGCGGCTGGACCACGGCCAGCCTGCGCCAGGGCCGCCTGCTCGATCCCAAGCCGGGCTCGGGCCATCAGGCCAGCGAGAAGGCCGGCGGCGCCTGGGTGCAGGTCTCGCGCCTGGGCATGCCCCTGGTGAATGAAGTCGTCATCGGCCTCAAGGACAAGGACAAGTTCAACTCCGCCAAGCCCAAGGACGACGGCCAATTCGCCGACTACGTGACCAACCCGACGCTGCCAGCCTTGCTGGAGATCGCGCTGGCCCTGCCCAACACCGCGCCGACCAACTTCCCGCGCAACGACCTCGTCACCACCTTCCTGACCGGCATCAAGGGCGTCAACCAGCAGAAGACGGTCACGGCCTCCGAAATGCTGCGCCTGAACACGGCCATCGCCGCCGTGCCATTCGCTCAACAAAACCGTTTGGGCATCGTCGGCAACATCCTCGCCGCAGGCAACGACAACGCCGGCTTCCCGAACGGCCGCCGTCCCAAGGACGACGTCGTCGACATCTCGCTGGTGGCCGTCATGGGCGGCCTGTGCGTGGCCAACGGCGACACCGACAAGCTCGGCTTCGGYGCGGCCTGCAAGCCCAGCGCGGTGCCCCTGGGTGCCACGACTTTCAAGCTGCATGACGCGGTGGACCAGGCTGTCGTGCCCCTGCTCAGCGGCTTCCCCTACCTCAACACGCCCATCCCGGGCACCAAGTGAAAGGGGCCGCCATGTTGACCCGCAAGACTGCCGCGGTCGCCGCCGGCGCCGTGCTCGTGCTGGCCGCCTGCGGCGGCAGTGACAGCGACACTGAAATCATCAGCCCGCCGCCCCCACCGCCGCCGGCCCCCACCGCGGTGCCCGACAGCGCCGTGGCCTCGTCCGCCGCCCTGGTGAGCTACCTGAAGGCGCAGAAGACCGACGACGAGACCACAGAGGCGCTGACGCTGCCGACAGTGGCGGTGTCGGTCAGCGAGACCGAAGAGCCGCAGACGCTGTGAAGCACCTGCTCGTGCTGCTGCTGGCAATCCCGCTGGCGGTCTTGGCCGAACCTTTCGTCCCGAAGGACGACGCCGAGATCGTGCAGCGCCTGCCTTACCGCATCGACGCGGCCGAGCGCCAGCGCCGTGCGGCCTTGGCGCGCGACCCGGCACAGCTGCAGCTCGCCGTAGCCGCCGCCCGCGCGGCGCTGCAGCGCGCCCGCGTGCATGGCGACCCGCGCGAGCTCGGCGCGGCACAGGCCGCGCTGGCGCCGTGGTGGCGCCAGGCCGATGCACCCGCCGATGCCGTGCTGCTGCGCGCCCGCGTTCTGCAGGCGCGGCACGAGTTCGAGCCTGCCCTGGCC
>NZ_JBFUMO010000804.1:0-2077 GCF_054049355.1 Roseateles sp. P5_E11
ATGACGGACAGTGTCAAGAAAAGACCGGTCTATACCAATATTCACGTCACACAGATCGTCAGCTACCGCCTCCCGCCTGCCGGCATCGTCTCCATCCTGCATCGCATCAGCGGCTTCCTGATGTTCCTGCTGCTGCCCTTCGTGGTCTGGATGCTGGACAGCAGCCTGAGCACGGAAATCTCCTTCGAGACCTTCACGAACGTGTTCGTGGCCGGCTTCGCAGGCATCCCGGGCTGGTTCGTCAAGCTGGTGGCGCTGGGCCTGATCTGGGGCTATCTGTTCCATTTCATCGCCGGCGTGCGCCACCTGTGGATGGACGCGACACACAGCGTCAGCAAGGCCCAGGGCCACAACTCGGCAATGGTCACACTGGTCCTCAGCACGCTGCTGACGTTGCTGCTGGGCGCCAAGCTGTTCGGTCTGTACTGAGCCCTCGAGGACAACAACAATGAGTACTTTCGGCTCCAAGCGCATCGTCGTCGGTGCGCATTACGGCCTGCGTGACTGGCTCGCGCAACGCGTCACCGCCGTGCTGATGGCCCTGTTTACCGTCGTGCTGCTGGTGCAGGTGCTGATGCCCGGCGCCCTCGGCTATGACCGCTGGGCGGCGATCTTTTCCCAGCAGTGGATGAAGGTCATCACCTTCGTGACCATCCTGTCCCTGGCCTATCACGCCTGGGTCGGCATGCGTGACATCTGGATGGATTACGTGAAGCCTGTCGGCGTGCGCCTGGCACTGCAGGTGTTCACGCTCGTTTGGCTTGTGGGTTGCGCTGGTTGGGCGATCCAGGTTCTGTGGAGACTCTGATGGCGCAGCTTGCGACCCGTAAGTTTGATGTGGTGATCGTCGGGGCCGGTGGCTCCGGCATGCGCGCCTCGCTGCAACTGGCATTGGCCGGCCTGAACGTGGCCGTGCTGTCCAAGGTCTTCCCGACCCGCTCGCACACCGTCGCCGCGCAAGGCGGCATCGGCGCGTCCCTGGGCAACATGTCCGAGGACAACTGGCACTACCACTTCTTCGACACCGTCAAGGGTTCGGACTGGCTGGGCGACCAGGACGCCATCGAGTTCATGTGCCGCGAGGCGCCCAAGGTCGTCTACGAGCTTGAGCACTTCGGCATGCCCTTCGACCGCAATGCCGACGGCACCATCTACCAGCGCCCGTTCGGCGGCCACACCGCCAACTACGGCGAGAAGCCCGTGCAGCGCGCCTGCGCCGCGGCCGACCGCACCGGCCACGCGCTGCTGCACACGCTCTATCAGCAGAACGTCAAGGCGCGCACGCAGTTCTTCGTCGAGTGGATGGCGCTGGACATCATCCGCGACGCCGAGGGCGATGCCGTCGGCGTGACCGCGCTGGAGATGGAGACGGGCGAGGTCCAGATCCTGCACGCCAAGACCGTGCTGCTGGCCACCGGCGGCGCCGGCCGCATCTTCGCGGCCTCCACCAACGCCTTCATCAACACCGGTGACGGCCTGGGCATGGCGGCGCGTGCCGGCATCCCGCTGGAAGACATGGAGTTCTGGCAGTTCCACCCCACCGGCGTGGCCGGCGCGGGCGTGCTGCTGACCGAAGGCTGCCGCGGCGAAGGCGCGATCCTGCGCAACAGCAACGGCGAGCGCTTCATGGAGCGCTACGCCCCGACGCTGAAGGACCTGGCGCCGCGCGACTTCGTGTCGCGCTCGATGGACCAGGAGATCAAGGAAGGTCGCGGCTGCGGTCCCAACAAGGACTATGTGCTGCTGGACATGACCCACCTGGGCGCCGAGACGATTGCCAAGCGCCTGCCGTCGGTGCTGGAGATTGGCCACAACTTCGCCAACGTCGACATCACCAAGGAACCGATTCCTGTCGTGCCGACCATCCACTACCAGATGGGTGGCATCCCGACGAACGTGCATGGCCAGGTCGTCATCCCCAAGAACGGCAAGCCCAACGACATCATCAACGGCCTCTACGCCGTGGGTGAGTGCTCCTGCGTGTCGGTGCACGGCGCCAACCGCCTGGGCACCAACTCGCTGCTGGACCTGCTTGTGTTCGGCCGCGCGGCCGGCAACCACATCGTCGACTTCAACC
>NZ_JBFUMO010000805.1:0-2072 GCF_054049355.1 Roseateles sp. P5_E11
TCTCCAAGCCTGAGCGGGACAATGCCTGGAGGTCGTCGGCATCGCGCAGCACCAGATCGGCGCGGGTCTGGATGGTGTAGCGCATCTTCAGGCGGCGCTCCTGCACCAGCGCGGCGAAGCGCTGCGCCCAGCCCGGCTTCAGCCCGAACAGATCGTCGGTGATCCAGAAGTGGTCGGCACCGTAGCGTCGCACCAGCAGCTCCAGCTCATCAACCACCTGCTCCGGGGAACGGACGGTGTAGCGTTTTCCATAGAGCGGCTTGGCGCACCAGTTGCACGCGTAGGGGCAACCGCGTGTGGTGGCGACGTTCAGCGAGAAGTGGCCATGCCGACGTTCCCAGACCTCCCGGTAAGGCTCCAGATCGACCAGGTCCCATGCCGGAGGAGGCAGGTGATCGAGGTCGGTGATGGGTGCGCGCACCGGCGATCGCGCCAGACGGTCGTCCTCCAGATAGGCCAGCCCTGGGATGTCGGCCCACGGTCGGCCGTCACGCCAGGCCCCCAGAACGTCAGCCAGCGTGGCCTCGCTTTCGCCGCGCACCACAGCGGTCGCGCCGGCGCGCAAATAGGGTTCGGGGAAGTCGGTGGCATCAGAACTGCAAACGACGACCCGTGCCCCAAAGGCACGCGCCAGGCGCACCATCTGCAAGGCCGCTTCGCGCATGCGGTCCAGGCACATCTTGGTCAGATAGTTGAAGCCGTCCTCCTGCAGCACCACGAACTCCGGGCGTTCCTGCTCTAACCGACAGAGGAAGGACAGCTCACTTTCAGCGAGCCCCGCATCGAACACATGCGTCTTGAAGCCCAAACTGCGCACCAGCCCGGCCGCATACAAGGTGCCCAGGGGCGGATACGGCTTGCCCGCCTGCCACTGCTTGGGATCGAGCCGGTAGTAGTAGGCCGAGGCGACCAATACGGTGTCGTCGACGGTGTGGCGCGTGATGGCCCCGCCCGCCTGCCGCTGCAATCGGTCCAGATTCGCCTGATAGCGCTCAAGAATGCGGTACTTCCACTCCGAGGTATGGAGCTTGGCCACATCGCGGCTGAGCTCCATGCTCCGCCGCGCCGTCAGAGATGACAGCTGCGCAATATTGCGACGGAGCCGTCGGTGGATCAGCTTCCACGCGCACCAGTCCAGCAACGCGCCCAGCACCCCTCCCAATGCCATCTCGCTGAAACGGCGACCAGTCGTACGCGCTGGCTCTGCCGGCCTCTGCAGCACTGCCCGGTTCGGCAGGTAGTCGTCCACCCAAGAGTTGGCCTTTTGCAGGTGCATCAGCGAATCACACCCCGCCACGGGATACAGCGTGGCCAGCYCCATCGCCGTGAAGGCGTCGCGCCGCTCAAGTGCCAGCTTGTGGCCAGCCAGCAGGTAGTTCGAGCACAGCATCTGCGGTGCGGGCAACTTCTGGCGGTAGAAGCGCAACAAGACGTAGACCAGCCACAACCGCCCCGGCCGCGTGATGATCAGGAAATCAAAGTCCCCGTCCTCGGCCAGCGACCGCTTGGACAAGGATCCGGAAATGGCCACGCCATCCACGAAGGGCAGGCGCATCAGGCCACGGCCCACTTCCAGCGCTTGAGGCATGGCCGCGTCGGCACGGTCGCGGTTGGCTGACCAGCGTGCAATCGGATCGTCCATCTCGGCGATCCAAAACCATCGGTCATGGCTGGCCACCAGGCCAGCCGTTTGCAACCGCTGCAGCGCACTCGCCACCTCGCTGATCGGCACGCCCGGCGTGTCAAGAAATCGCCAGACCTCATCGGCGGACAGCGGGCTGTTGAACACCTGGCGATATGCCAGTGCCCTCAGCACCGCTTGCTGGGCCGCATCCAGCGAGGGTATCTGTGCCGTCACGGCTTCAGTTGGCTTCAGCATAGAACCCCTCCACCTCGGGACGCGTGTATCGGCGCAGGCGCTGCAGCGCCTTCAGTTCCAGCGGCCGCCTGTACAGGCCGCTCCAGTACCGCGGCAGTGACGCCAACTGCATCATTCGGCGGCCCCATTCGCCCAGGGTGAAATCCGTGCGCGTCGGGTAGCGGGCGTTGATCACCGTCTCGAAGTCATGGAT
>NZ_JBFUMO010000806.1:0-2068 GCF_054049355.1 Roseateles sp. P5_E11
ACATCTGCCTGTCCCAGTCGTCAAAAGTTTCGTTTTGGAATCAATGACTTCTGAAGGAGGAGAGGGTGTTTCTTGACGCCGCGTGGCGACAACAAATACCGACTCGGCCGGGGCAGGGCGTTCAACACCGTTTGATTGATCAGGAGCTTCATAGTCCGCGCTGAGGCGCGGATTCGCAATCTCTCATCGTGGGATGTCTGCCGTAGAGATCCTCAATGGGTATGAGACATATTTGTGGCGATGGGGCGATGGGAGTGTGCATCCAAGCTCGGTGGGCATGCTCAGCAGCCGATGGAAGGGGGCAACTACCTACCGAGAGGCGCAAATGTCGCCATTTCCTTATGTGTGTTGTCGCACGGAGGCTAACGAACAAACCGAACAGACTGGCATCCCAACGGGAGCCGATGTCATGCCCCTGAACGAACAGGATGTCATGGATTGCTCGCGCAGTGCTGCTTCGGCTGACTCCATCCCGTTCAAGTCGACAGGGAGAGACTATGTCAGCAAGAATCTTTTGCGCCCATCTGGCTGACCATGCCGCGTGGTCCTTCATTCAGCGCGCGCCGTGCCATGCGCGTCAGATCTTGATGCGGAAGGCCCTGTGAGAGTCGCGCGAACGGAGGCCGCAGCGGGCAAGGCATCGACCGGTGTGGGCGGCTTCGATGACATCACCGGCGGCGGATTGCCGATCGGTCGCACAACCTTGCTGGTCGGCGGGCCTGGCTCAGGAAAAACGATTTTCGCGCTGCAATTCCTTGCGCACGGCGCGCAGGCCTGCAAGGAGCCTGGAATCTTTGTCGCGTTCGAGGAGCACATCGAGCGCATCGTCGCCAACGCGGGCAGCTTCGGCTGGAATCTGCCCGAGCTTCAGCGCAAGCGGCTGTTCTTCATGAATGCCCAACCGCTGCCCGATCTGGTGCAGTCCGGCGACTTCGACCTGAGCGGGATGTTGGCGGTTCTTGGGGCCAAGGCCGACGAAATGAAGGCGCGTCGCATCGTCTTCGATGCCCTCGACATCGTGCTGGCATTGCTGCCCGACGCGGCGGCCAAGCGGCGCGAGATCTACCGGCTGCATGAGTGGCTGCTGGCGCGCCAGTTGACTGGCCTGATCACCGCCAAAGCCGGCGGCGATGACAGCAGTCACAGCAACTCGAGCGGCCCGCAACCGTTCGGCCTGATGCAGTTCATGGTCGACTGCGCGGTGATCCTCAATCACGATGTCGTTCAAGGTGTGTCGCAGCGAAATCTGCGGGTGCAGAAGTACCGCGGCTCGCGCTTCGACGAGGACGAGTCGCCGTTCGTGATCGGCAATGGCGGCTTCGAGGTCGCCGTCGCGCGGGCGCAGGATCGCGGTGACGTGAAAGTCAGCAGCGAGCGCGTATCCAGCGGCGTCGCGCGTCTGGACACGATGCTGGGCGGCGGCTACTACCGTGGCGCCAGCGTGCTGATCACCGGCTTCTCGGGCACCGCAAAGACGACGCTGAGCGGCGCATTCGCCGAGGCTGCCTGCGGGCGCGGCGAACGCACATTGTTCGTCAGCTTCGATTCGGATGGCTCCGAGGTGGCGCGCAACTTGGCATCGGTGGGCATCCGCCTCGACCGATACAAGAAAAGCGGTCTGCTGCGCATGGTCTCGGCCCGCTCCATCGCTGGCAGCGCGGAGACCTATCTGATGCGCATCAAGACGCTGACGGCCGAACACAAGGCTCGCTGCCTGGTCATCGATCCGGTCTCCACATGGTCGGAATCGGGCAACTACCTGACCGCCCACAGCGTGGCCGAACGGTTGATCGATTGGTCGAAATCTGAAGGCATCACCTTGATCTGCACCCGTTTGCTGGGCGAGATGTCCAGCCTGGCCGAGGGCGGTTCACCGCTGCAGATCTCGGCGGTGGCGGACACCTGGATCCATCTCGACTACCTGGTGCAGGCGGGCGAGCGCAATCGTGGCCTGTCCATCATCAAATCACGCGGCACAGCGCATTCGAACCAGGTGCGCGAGCTGATCCTCAGCGACTCCGGCGTGACCCTGACCGATACCTATACCGCCGGTGGTGAAGTCCTGATG
>NZ_JBFUMO010000807.1:0-2065 GCF_054049355.1 Roseateles sp. P5_E11
GCCGTGCCCTGCTTGCTGCAACGCGGCGCGCAGAGTCGAGTCGTCGCGGACCCGCAAGGCGTTGCCCGCCGCCACCGCCAGATTGCGCCGCCAGCGGGCGAAACCGATGCGGCGGATGGCCGAGCCTTCCGTGCGGCGCAGGAATTCGCTTTCGCCCCATCCAAGCAGCGTGGCAATTGGCTCGCCCGCCATGCCTGGGCGCACGTCGAAGTCGGCCAGCACGGCGGGCTGCGCGAACTTGTTCCACGGGCAGGCCAGTTGGCAGTCATCGCAGCCATAGACGCGATTGCCCAGCAAAGGTCGCAGCTCGACGGGTATCGGCCCATCGTGTTCGATGGTCAGGTAAGAGATGCAACGCCGGGCGTCGATGCGGTAGGGCGCGGTGATCGCGGCAGTCGGGCAGACATCGATGCAGGCGCGGCATTCGCCGCAATGCGCGCTGACGGCTTCGGTCAACGGCAGGGCCAGATCGATGAAGAGCTCGCCCAGAAAGAACATCGAGCCGGCCTCGCGGTGCAGCGTCAAGGTGTGCTTGCCACGCCAGCCCAGGCCCGAGCGCGCGGCCAGTTCGACCTCCAGCACCGGCGCCGAGTCGGTGAAGACGCGATAGCCCAGCGGGCCGACTTCGGCCTCCAGCTTCTCGGCGAGCTTCTGCAGCCGCTGGCGCAGCACCTTGTGATAGTCCCGGCCGCGGGCATAGATCGAGATCTGCGCTTGCTCCGGCTGGGCCAAGCCAGCCCATTCGACGGCCTGCCAGCCCGGCTCGGTGGCCTGGGGCAGATAGTCCATGCGCGCCGTGATGACGCGCAGCGTGCCCGGCACCAGCTCGGCCGGGCGCGCACGCTTCATGCCGTGGCTGGCCATGTAGTGCATGCGGCCATGGTGGCCGGCGTCCAGCCAGGCCTGCAGGCCCGGCTCGGCGCTGCTGAGGTCCACGTCGGCCACGGCGATCTGTGAGAATCCCAGCTCATGCGCCCAGCCGCGCAAACGGATCAACAGCGCGGCGGCATCGACAGTGGACGGGACTTCTTGCATTTGGCACCGATTTTAGAAACCGATCTGCTGTGGCCCGACGAGGCCGCGGCCCAGGCCACCGCCGGACGCCTCGCGGCGGTACTGCTGCCCTCCCCCAACGCGCTGATCGAGCTGCACGGCTCGCTCGGCGCCGGCAAGACGACCTTCGTGCGCCTGCTGCTGCGCGCGCTGGGCGTGCAAGGCCGCATCAAGAGCCCCAGCTATGCCGTCATGGAGAGCTATGAGCTGCCTGAATCCGCGGGAGGCAACACTGCCAGCCACTTCGACTTCTACCGCTTCGGCGACCCGCGCGAGTGGGAAGACGCTGGCTTTCGCGACGTCTTCGCTGCACCCGGCCTCAAGCTCTGCGAATGGCCCGAGAAAGCGGCCGGCCAGCTGCCGCCGGCTGATCTGCAGCTCTTCATCGAGCTGATGCCCGACGACAGTCGAAGCGTGCACGCGGTTGGCGACGCGCGCCTCGTGGGAGCCCTGGCATGAAGCGCCGCGAAACCTTGGGGCTGCTCGCTTTGCTGCTGAAGGCGCCCGACACGCTGGCCGCGACTAGCCAGGCCAGCATCGTCGCCGTGCGCGTCTGGCCGGCACAGGAATACACCCGCGTCACCATCGAGTCCGACCAGCCGCTGGCGGTCAAGCATTTCCTGGTCGACTCGCCGCACCGCCTCGTCATCGACATCGACGGCCTGGAGCTGAGCCCGGGGCTGCGCGAGCTGATCGGCAAGGTCAAGGCCGACGACCCCTACATCACCGGCGTGCGCGTCGGCCAGAACACGCCCACCGTCGTGCGCATCGTGCTGGACCTGCGCCAGCCCGCGGCACCACAGATCTTCACGCTGGCGCCGGTGGCCGCCTACAAGAACCGTCTCGTCTTCGACCTCCACCCCAAGTTCGAGGCCGACCCGCTGCTGGCCTTGGCGCAGGAGCGCGACAAGAAGCCGTCTGCCGCTGCGACGCCTTCCCCGACCCAGCGCGCCGAGGCTGCGGCCAGCGCCGTCAACGACGCCCTCGGTGACCTCATCCAGAAGATCGAGCG
>NZ_JBFUMO010000808.1:0-2036 GCF_054049355.1 Roseateles sp. P5_E11
CCGACAAGGGCAATCCCAAGACCCGCATCCGCCGAGGCGCCGTCATCCGCGTCGTCAAGGGCGCCAAGCAGAAGGACGGCGGCGAGTGGACCGTCACCCAACTGCCCGAGGTCGAGGGCGCCTTCGTGTCCCTGGACCCGAAGACCGGCCAGGTGCACGCCATGGTCGGCGGCTTCGACTACAACAAGAACAAGTTCAACCATGTGACCCAGGCCTGGCGTCAACCGGGTTCGAGCTTCAAGCCCTTCATCTACTCGGCGGCGCTGGAGAAGGGCTTCACGCCGGCCACCATCGTCAACGATGCGCCGCTGTTCTTCGACGCCGGCACGACCGGCAGCCAGCCCTGGGAGCCCAAGAACTACGACGGCAAGTTCGAAGGCCCGATGCCGCTGCGCACGGCGCTGGCCAAATCCAAGAACATGGTCTCCATTCGCGTGCTGCACTCCATCGGCGTGCGCTACGCGCAGGACTGGATCACGCGCTTCGGCTTCGAGGCCGAGAAGCACCCTGCCTATCTGACCATGGCCCTGGGCGCCGGCTCGGTGACGCCCATGCAGATGGCCCAGGGCTATGCGGTATTCGCCAACGGCGGCTATCGCGTCAGCCCGCAGCTCATCGCCAGGATCACCGACAACAAGGGCCGGCTGCTCTACGAAGCCCTGCCCGTCACGCTGACCGACGACACCCGCGCCATCGAGCCACGCAACGCCTTCCTGATGAGCAGCCTGCTGCAGGAGGTCACGCGCAGCGGCACCGCAGCCCGCGCCCAGGCGACGCTGAAGCGTCCCGACATCTATGGCAAGACCGGCACGACCAATGATTCGATGGATGCCTGGTTCGCCGGCTACCAGAAGGATCTCGTCGCCATCGTCTGGATCGGCTATGACCAGCCGCGCAAGCTCGGCGACCGCGAGACGGGCGGAGGCTTGAGCCTGCCGGTCTGGATCGAGTACATGGGCTTTGCACTGAAGGGCAAGCCCGTCGACGAGATCACGCCGCCGGAAGGCATCGTCAACGTCAATGGCGAGTGGTTCTACGAGGAATACACAACCGGCAACAGCGTGCGTGAACTGTCCAGCGAACCCGCGGCGGTACCTGGCGCGGCGACCGAGGACGAGAAGAAGTCCATCCTGGACCTCTTCAAGAGATAGCGGCTCAGGTGCTGAACGCCAGCGCCTGGCCTGCCTGCTCGCTTGCGCAGCGCGACAGGCGCGCGAGGAATTCCTGGTCTTCGCGGTCCACCCATTGCGAGCCGTCCCACTTGAAGTGATAGCCGCCCGAGCGCGCCGCAAGCCAGATCTCCTGCAGCGGGGGCTGGGTGTTCAGCACGATCTTGCTGCCTCCGGGCATGCTCAGCTCCAGCAGGCCACCGGTGCGATGGGTGTCGATGTCCACCACGTCGGCCTCGAGCCAGGCATCGATCTGCTCCTCGATGCGAGCGAGCAGGGCGTGGGCCTTGGCGTGGTAATCGGCGTCGGACAGGGGCATAAACTGGGCGGATGAAGAAGACTGCCGCCAGTTTAGGTGTCCTGCTGATCACCCTTACCGCCCTCATGGGTTGTGGGCAGAAGGGGCCGCTGACGCTGCCCAAGCCGGCCGGCGCGGCCTCTGCTCCGGCGTCTGGCCCTGCGCGCTAGTCCCGGCCTTCTTCCACCGCGTGGCAGGCCACGCGCACACCCTTGATCTCCAGCAGCGCCGGCCGCTCGGCCTTGCAGCGCACATTGGCCAGCGGGCAGCGTGGGTGGAAACTGCAGCCGCTCGGCGGATTCAGCGGGTTGGGCACCTCGCCCTGCACCGGCGTGCGGGCGCGGCCGCTCATGTGGATGTCGGGGATCGCATCCAGCAGCATGCGTGTGTAAGGGTGCAGCGGGCGCGCGAACAGCAGGGCCTTGTCGGCCACCTCGACGAGGCGGCCGAGATACATGACGCCGACCTGGTCGGCCACATGGCGCACGACGGCCAGGTTGTGCGAGATGAAGAGGTAGGTCAGGCCGCGTTCGCGCTGAAGATCCTTCATGATGTTGAGGACCTGAGCC
>NZ_JBFUMO010000809.1:0-2026 GCF_054049355.1 Roseateles sp. P5_E11
ACTCATGCCACGCCTACCAGCCTGCCGCTGGATGGCGCCGTCATCGTTGGCAGCGCGAACGCTGATCCGCTGGAAGCATTCGTTGCGCAAGACCTGGCGGAAGACTTCAAGCGCCTCGGCTTGCGGACTGGCAACAAGGGCGCCGTGCAGATCTGGGTCGGCACGGCCGGCCGGCATGCGCAGATTGACGCCGCCGGCCTCGACCTCAGCAAGCTCAAGAGTTGCTGGGAGTGTTTCCAGATCGCACTGCTGCGCAACCCGAAGCCTGGTGTGAAGGCCGCCCTCGTCATCGCTGGCGCCGACCGCCGCGGCACGGCCTACGGGGTCTACACGCTGAGCCAGGCGCTGGGCGTGTCGCCCTGGCACTGGTGGGCCGACGTCGCGCCGCTCAAGCGCGGGCCATTGCATGTCAGCCTGACCGAGCTGCTGCTCCACGACGGTCCCGCCGTGAAATACCGCGGCCTCTTCATCAACGACGAGGACTGGGGCCTCTTCCCCTGGGCCTCTCGCACCTTCGAGCCCGAGGCCCGCACGATTGGCCCGCGCACCTACGAGCAGGTCTTCCGCCTGCTGCTGCGCCTGAAGGCCAACACGCTGTGGCCGGCCATGCACCAAGTCTCGGGCGCCTTCAACGCCGATCCGCGCAATGCCGAGCTCGCGCAGCGCTATGGCATCGTCATGGGCTCATCCCACGCGGAGCCGATGCTGCGCAACAACGTCGCCGAGTGGAAGGCGCCGGCTGAGCAGTACAACTACGCAACCCATCCCGAACAGGTGCGCGACTACTGGGCCGAGCGGCTGAAGACGAATGGCCGCTTCGACAACCTCTACACGCTGGGCATGCGCGGCATCCACGACTCTGGCATGCAGGGCGGCGGCACCGTCGCCGAGAAGCAGGCGCTGTTGAACCGCTTGCTGGCCGACCAACGAGAGCTGCTGGCAAAGCACGTAGGCGACCCGGTGACGCTGCCCCAGGTCTTCGTGCCCTACAAGGAAGTGCTGCCTTTGCTGCCCGGGCTGGCCCTGCCCGACGACGTGACGCTGGTCTGGCCCGACGACAACTTCGGCTACATCCGCCAGTTCCCCGACGCGGAGCAGACCAAGCGCTCAGGCGGCTCGGGCGTGTACTACCACCTAAGTTATCTCGGCGCGCCGCTGTCCTATCTGTGGCTGTCCACCACGCCGCCCGCACTCGTCGCCGAAGAAATGGGCCGCGCCTTCGATGCCGGCGCGCAGCGGCTGTGGATCGCCAACGCCGGCGACATCAAGCCGCACGAGGTCAACCTCAGCCACTGGTTCGACCTGGCCTGGAACCCGGCCGCCGTGCGGGCGCAGGGCCAGCAGGCCTACCTTCGTGAGCTGGCGCAGCGGCTCTTCGGCGTTGCTGGCATCGCCGACATCTGGGACGGCTACTACCGCCTCAACTTCGAGCGCCGCCCCGAGCATCTGCAATATCACCTGCCCGGTGAACGCGTGAAGCGCAGTGGCCTGGCGCCGGCCGTCGTCGACGAGCGCCTGGATCGCTTCGCCCAGCTGCTTGCCCGCCTGGACGCCGTGCGCCCTCGGATCGCCGCCGCGCAGCGCGACGGTTTCTTCCAACTGGTCGAATACCCGCTGCGCGCTTCGGCCCTGGCCAACGAGCGCTTCTTCGCGTTGGAGCGCTACGCGGCGACGATGGAGCGCGATCCCGCTGGTGCCCGCCGCTTCGCCGCCCAGGCCGTGCGCGCCGATCAGCGCCTCAAGGCCTTGACCGCGCGCTGCAACGGCGGCCGCTGGGCCGGCATCCTGGCCGAGGAACCGGCCGATGGCCTTTGGACCAGCTACCGCCAGCAGGCGCCGTTGCTACCGGCCGCCGGATTGGGTGGCAGCACGGCCGATGCGCTGAGCGACATCGCGAAAGCCGCTGCCGACCTCGCACCCGTGGCCACGGCCGCTGCAGTGCCACCCGCGCTGCGTGTGACCGCCTCGCAGGGCTGGCGCCTCATCCCCGGCCTCGGTCGCGGCGACGGCGTGCTCGCCGCACAGC
>NZ_JBFUMO010000810.1:0-2024 GCF_054049355.1 Roseateles sp. P5_E11
GCTTGAAGGCACTGTGCGCTACAGGGCAGCCTCTCTCATCGGCGCGGCGGGCATGCTCGCGGCGCCGGTGGGCGTCCTGTGCGCGCAGATCGTGCCCAACGGGCCGTTGCTGATCGCCTTTGCCTTCGTGCTGGGCTGGTCCGGTTGGTGCATGTATCGACGGTCTCTTCCAACTGCAGAGCGGGCGCTGGCGTCCGCTCTTCCTCCATGCGTGCTCAACGCAGACACCGGACGGCTGAACTGGACGAGACCGTGCGCGCGCGCCTTGGCAGCGACCGGGGCTTGCTCAGGCTTGATGAGCGGCTTGCTTGGAGTCGGCGGCGGATTCTTGATCGTGCCTGCGCTGACCCGCTTCACCGACCTACCAGCGAAGAGCGTGGTCAACACCTCGCTCTCCGTCATCGCGCTGGTCTCCGTCGCGGGAGTTGCATCTTCTGCAAGCCACGGGCTGATTGAGTGGTCGATAGCCATCCCGTTCACATGTGGAGCGGGAGCCGCCCTCGTTGCCTGCCGGGGCGTCAGGCCGCGATTGGCCGTGGCTACGTCCCAGCGCGCCTTTGCGGCTTTGAGCCTGCTCGCCGCACTGCTCCTGTTCTGGCGCGGCCTGCGCTCTATGGCTGGCTAGTCCAACGTTCCGATATCCAACAAAGGGCTGTCTATTCATGACCCAGCATCACACCCTGTTGATCCTAGGCTCCGGTCCGGCAGGCTACACCGCCGCGATCTATGCCGCGCGCGCCAATCTGAACCCCACTCTCCTGACCGGCCTGGCGACGGGCGGGCAGCTGATGACGACGACCGAAGTCGACAATTGGCCCGCCGATGTCATGGGCGTGCAGGGCCCCGAGCTGATGAAGCGCTTCCAGGAGCATGCAGAGCGGTTCAAGACCACCCTGGTCTATGACCACATCAGCGAAGTCGACCTGAGCCGTCGCCCGTTCACGCTCAAGGGCGACGAGGGCACCTACACCTGCGACGCCTTGATCGTCGCCACCGGCGCTTCAGCAAAGTACCTCGGTCTGCCGTCGGAGCAAGACTACATGGGCCGGGGCGTCAGCGCCTGCGCCACCTGTGACGGCTTCTTCTATCGAGGCCAGGATGTCTGTGTCGTCGGCGGAGGCAACACCGCTGTCGAAGAGGCGCTCTACCTGTCGAACCTAGCGAGCACCGTACACGTGGTCCATCGCCGCGACAGGTTCCGGGCGGAACCCATCCTCATCGACAAGTTGATGGACAAGGCGTACGAAGGCAAGGTCAAGCTGCACCTTTTCCATACGCTCGACGATGTGCTCGGTGATGCCTCCGGCGTGACTGGCATCCGCATCAAGGACACCATGAGCGGCGCTGCGCAGGACATCCCGCTGCAGGGCTGCTTCATCGCCATCGGTCACCAACCGAACACCGACATCTTCAAAGGACAGCTGGAGATGAAGGACGGGTACATCGTCACGCGCAGTGGCTTGAGCGGCTTCGCGACCATGACGAGCGTGCCCGGCGTGTTCGCCGCCGGAGATGTTCGGGACCACGTCTACAGGCAGGCCATCACGTCTGCCGGGACCGGCTGCATGGCGGCCMTCGACGCACAACGATTTCTCGACCAGGACCGCGCATCATGAGCACCGCTACAAATCCCCTACTCATCAGCTCCGGGCTCCCTAGCTTCAGCGACGTCAGACCTGAGCACGTCGAGCCAGCCATCGACCTGCTGATCGAACGCTGCCGGCAAGCAATTGAGCGCGCGGCGGCGCCTGACATGCCAGCAGACTTTGATGCCGTGGCAGAAGTTCTTGATCCCGCTCTGGATGCCTTGAGCGACGCCTGGACCGTGGTGGACCATCTGCAAAGCGTCGTCGATACCCCCGCACTGCGTGCTGCCCACGCAGCAGCACAGCCCAAGATCACCAGCTTCTTCTCGGACCTTTCCTCGGACCTGCGCCTGTTCAATCTCTACAAGCGCATCCAGAGCCAGGCCGGTGAGCGCCTCGCGCCGGCAAAGCGCAAGGCGCTGGAGAACAGTCTCATCG
>NZ_JBFUMO010000811.1:0-2017 GCF_054049355.1 Roseateles sp. P5_E11
CCACCTAACTGAGTGAGCAGGCCGTGACGCAGACCAGCGCGTCAGGCGAGTTATGCCTTCCCTACAAGCCATGGAGCCATTTGCTTGACGAGCATCACCTTTGAATCTGCCAACCAGCCGGAGGTCATCGCCCTCATCGCCGAGTTGGACGCCTACCAGGACACCCTTTATCCGCCCGAAGCCCGGTATGCCTTGGACCTGGCTTCGCTGACCCAGCCGAACGTCGTCTTCGCCGTGGCCCGGGATACGGTGGGGCGGGCCGTGGGCTGCGGCGCAGTCGTGCTGACCCCGGAGTTCGGCGAGCTCAAGCGCATGTTCATCAGCCCGGCGGCACGTGGTCAGGGGCTGGCCCAGCGGCTGCTGTCCGAGCTGGAAGCCGAAGCGGCCGCTCGGGGTTGCAGGCTGGTGACGCTGGAGTCGGGGCCCTACCAGCTCGAAGCGCTGGCGCTGTATGCCCGATGCGGCTACGTCCACCGCGGGCCCTACGGCGGCTATGCCGACGATCCCTTGAGCGTCTTCATGGAGAAGCGCATCGACGTCAAAGCACCCGCGGCAGATCCCGCCTGACCGCGACGCGGTCGCCGAAGTCGAAATGCCACCACTCGGTGGCGATGCCGTGAAAGCCCGCCTCGCGCATCGCTGCGCGCAGCCAGCCACGCTCCACAAGGTGTTCGGGCGTCAGCGCGCCCAGGGCCAGGTGCTCGGCCTCGTGGTCGGGGTGGGAGGCCAGCGTCATCTCGTCGAAGCCGCTGCCCATGTCGACCTCGCGGCCTTGCGGGTCGAGCAGCGTCAGGTCCACGGCCATGCCAAAACTGTGGATGGAGCCGCGCTCGGGGCTGGCGAGATACATCGTCAACGGCGTGCCCTGCAGCTCGTCCCACAGGCGCTGCTGCACGCGCTGGGGGCGCAGGGCGTCCAGCACGAGCAGGCGGTAGCCGGGGCGGCGCTCATGCAGCCATGCGGCGGCCTGCTCCAGCGCGTCCGCGGCCTCGCGGCGCAGCCAGGCGCAGTCGATGCCGGCGTAAACGGAATGGCCGACGAAGTTGTCGGCCGTCGCGTAGCGCAGATCCACGGCGATGCCGTGCTGCAGCGAGGCGAGCGGGCGGAAGTCCGAATGCGAGGCAATGTCTTCGATGCGAATCACGGCAGTCGAGAAAGGTGTTCGTGCGCAGCGGCCGTGATGAACTTGACCAGGCGGCGCGAGGCCTGGCCCAGCGGCGCGCTGGCGGCGCTGAGCAGATAGAGCTGCACCGGCACGGTGGGTGACAGCGGCCGCACGCGGACCTTGCTGGCGTCGGCGCTGGCGGCGGTGAAGGGGTCCACCAGCGTCATGCCCACACCGGCCTCGACGAGGGCGCGTGCGAGCTGGTAGGTCTGCACGGTGATGCGGCTGGCCAGCGGCTGGCCCAGGGCCTCGCCGGCGTGGTGCAGCAGGCCGGCGAGCGGGTCGTCGCTCTGCAGGCCGACGATCTCGGTGCGGATGTCGGCCAGGCCCAGCGGCCCCTCGCCCTTGGCCTCGGGGCTGTTCAAGGGGCACAGGGCAACCATGGCGCCGCTGGCGATGACCTCGGCCTTGATGCCGGGATGGCGCGGGTCCTGCAGCGACAAGGCCAGGTCGGCCTCGCCCAGCAGCAGGGCCGACACGATCTCGCGCGTGTGATGGGTGGCCAGCGAGCAGCTCGCGTTCGGGTAGGCCTTGCACCAGGGCGTCATCGCGGCGGGCACGATGGCCATCGCGAGGGCTGGTGTGGCGACGAGGCGCACCTGCTCGCTCTCGCCGCTCTTCAGGTTGGCCGCCAGGCGGCGGATGCCGACGAGATCGCGGTTGAGCTTGTCGATCTCGACGAAGAGGCGCTGGGCCTCGGGCGTCGGATAGAGCTTGCCGCGTACGCGGTCGAACAGCGCCATGCCGAGCTGCAGCTCGCAATGCTGCAGCACCTTGGTCACGGCCGGCTGGGAAATGTGCAGCAGCTGGGCGGCGCCGCTGATGGTGCCGGCCTGCATGATGGCGTGGAAG
>NZ_JBFUMO010000812.1:0-2001 GCF_054049355.1 Roseateles sp. P5_E11
CCAACACCATGGTGGACCAGCTGCGTTCGTTCGCGTCCGAAGTGACCCGSGTGGCSCGCGAGGTGGGCACCGAAGGCAAGCTCGGCGGCCAGGCACAGGTGCCCGGCGTGGCCGGCACCTGGAAGGACCTGACCGACAACGTCAACTCCATGGCGTCCAACCTGACGGGCCAGGTGCGCAACATCGCCGACGTGACCATTGCGGTGGCCAACGGCGACCTGTCCAAGAAGATCACCGTGGACGTGCGCGGCGAGATTCTGCAGCTCAAGGAAACCATCAACACGATGGTGGAACAGCTGCGCTCCTTCGCGTCGGAAGTGACGCGGGTGGCCCGCGAAGTGGGCACCGAAGGGCGTCTCGGCGTGCAGGCCGTCGTGCCCGGCGTGGCCGGCACCTGGAAGGACCTGACCGACTCGGTCAACACCATGGGCGCCAACCTGACGGCTCAGGTGCGCAACATCGCCGAGGTGACGACGGCCGTGGCGCGCGGCGACCTGAACCGCAAGATCACGGTGGACGTCAGCGGCGAAATCCTGGAGCTGAAGAACACCATCAACACCATGGTCGACCAGCTCAACGCCTTTGCCGGCGAGGTCACGCGCGTGGCCCGCGAGGTGGGTACCGAGGGCAAGCTCGGCGGCCAGGCCAAGGTGGCCGGCGTGGGCGGCACCTGGAAGGACCTGACCGACAACGTSAACTTCATGGCCTCCAACCTGACCGAGCAGGTGCGCGGCATCGTCAAGGTCGTCACGGCCGTGGCCAACGGCAACCTGACCCAGCGCCTGACCGTGCAGGCCAAGGGCGAGGTGGCGGCCCTGGCCGACACCATCAACAACATGACCGACACGCTGGCCACCTTCGCCGAGCAGGTGACCAATGTGGCCCGCGAGGTGGGCGTGGACGGGCGGCTCGGCGGCCAGGCCCATGTGCCGGGCGCCTCGGGCACCTGGAAGGACCTGACCGGCAACGTCAACCTGCTGGCCGCCAACCTGACGACCCAGGTGCGCGCCATCGCCGAGGTCGCCACGGCCGTGACCAAGGGCGACCTGACGCGCGCCATCCAGGTCGAGGCCAAGGGCGAGGTGTCCGAGCTCAAGGACAACATCAACACGATGATCTCCAACTTGCGCGAGACCACCGAGCGCAACCGCGAGCAGGACTGGCTGAAGACCAACCTGGCCAAGTTCACCGGCATGCTGCAGGGCCAGCGCGAGCTGCAGACCGTCAGCCAGATGCTGCTGACCGAGCTGGCACCGCTGGTGCAGGCGCACCAGGGCACCATCTATCACGTGGCCGGCGCCGAGGCCGACAACCGCCAGCAGCTGCGCCTGCTGGCGAGCTACGCCCAATCCGGCGCCGTGCGGCTGGCGCCCACCATCGAGATGGGCGAAGGCCTGGTCGGCCAGTGCGCGCTGGAGAAGCGCAGCACCCTGCTGGCCGACATCGCTTCGGACTTCGTCGCTATCTCGTCCAGCCTCGGCTACGCGCCGCGCGTCAGCGTCATCGTGCTGCCGGTGCTGTTCGAGGGCCAGACCAAGGCCGTCATCGAGCTGGCCACGCTGCAGCCCTTCAGCAGCGCTTCGCTGGCCTTCCTGGAACTGCTGACGCAGAGCATCGGCGCGGTGTTCAACACCATCGAGGCGACGATGCGCACCGAGTCGCTGCTGTCGCAGTCGCAGCAGCTGACGGTGGAGCTGCAGTCGCGCCAGAGCGAGCTGCAGGAGACCAATGAGCAGCTCGGCACCAAGGCCCGCCTGCTGGCCGAGCAGAACGAGGAAGTGGAGCGCAAGAACGCCGAGGTCGAGCAGGCCCGCCACGCGCTGGAAGACAAGGCGGCCGAGCTGGCGCTGACGTCCAAGTACAAGTCCGAGTTCCTGGCCAACATGTCGCACGAGCTGCGCACGCCGCTGAACTCCATCCTGATMCTGAGCCAGCAGCTGGCCAGCAACAACGACGGCAACCTTTCAGGCAAGCAGGTCGAGTTTTCGCGCAACATCAACT
>NZ_JBFUMO010000813.1:0-1996 GCF_054049355.1 Roseateles sp. P5_E11
GGATGTGGCACAGCGCCTGCGCCGCCAGTCCGGTGTCGTCACGGTGCTGCTCGTACAGGTCCCACCACGGCCGTCGCGCATGCGCCCAGCACGCAGCCTCGACGACCTGGCCGCCGTCGTAGAGGGCATTCCATCCACCGTAGGCATCAGCCTGCAGGATGCCGCGGAAGTCGCGCAGGTGGCGCTGCGGGTGCTCGCCCTTGCGGTCGGCCGAGTAGCGGAACCAGACGGCCGGCGCCGCGCTGTCGCCCGAGGGCCGGTCGTCGCGCACGTAGACCCACAGCCTGCCCGTGCGGGTCTTGCCTTCGCCTGGCGCCAGCACCTTGACCGGCGTGTCGTCAGCATGGACCTTGGCCGCGTGCAGAACGTGTCGGCCCAAGGCCGCGACCAGCGGATCGAACAAGGTGTGCACCTGCTCCACCCAGCCGGCCATCATGCTGGGGTCGATGTCGACGCCTTCGCGGGCGTAGATGCGGCTCTGGCGATGCAGCGGTGAGTGATCGCAATACTTGGACACCGCCACGTGGGCCAGCAGCGCTGGCCCTGCCAGGCCTCGCGCGATCGGCCGACTTGGTGCACTGGCCTGGAAGATGGCCTCGCACTTCGTGCACGCCAACTTGGGCCGCACGGTGCGGATGACCTTGAAGCGCGCCGGCACGTACTCCAGGTGCTCAGACACGTCGGCGCCGATGCTGCGCAGTCGGCCCCCGCAGGAGGTGCAGCCGCAGGACTGGCCTGCAGCGTCGTGATGCGCAGCGCTGGTGGCGGGCCGCACCTCGCGCTGTTCGCGCGGCAGGTGCTCTGGCAGGCTGCGGTCGACGCTGCCGGCATTGGCGGCCGGCGTGGTGGGCTTGCGCACGGACAACTGCTCCAACGCCACCGGCTCGATGAGGCTGGCCTGCAGATCGAATCGCTCGCTGGAGACGCCGAACTGCGCGCGCACGCGGCGTGCCAGTTGCAGCTTGAGCTTGTCGACCATCAGCTTGAGCCGCTGCACCTCGCTCGCGCTGGCCCGCAGTTGCTGCTTAAGCAGCTGCGCGTCGTCGGGCAGTTGGCTGATCGGATCGGTGTCTTGCGGCACGGACCTCAGTGTGCGACAGGGTCAGCGCGCGTGCATTGGGATCACTCCCGAGAAGACACTGCCTACGCAGCCAACTGAGGTGAGCTCGTGCGAGTCGGCATGCGCCAGTCGATGCCTTCCAGCAGCATCGACAGTTGTGCCGCGCTCAGGGCAACACGGCCGTCGACGGCTTGAGGCCAGACGAAGCGACCGCGCTCCAGACGCTTGGCCAGCAGCATCAGTCCCTGGCCGTCGAACCACAGCACCTTGATGATGTCGCCGCGTCGGCCGCGGAAGACGAAGACATGGCCATCGAACGGATTCGAAGCCAGCGCCGTCTGCACCACGGCGGCCAGGCMGTCGAAGCCCTTCCTCATGTCCGTGTGACCGGCGACGAGCCACACGCGCGTGCCCGATGGAAGGCCGATCATGCGAGGCTGCGCAACGCGGTGAGCAGCGCGACAAGACTCTCTTGGTCGACGGCGCCACGCAGTCGCAGCCGAGCACCGGCGAAGTCGAATTCGATGCTGCCGGTGCTGGTCCGAGTCGTACTCGATGTCGACACCGGTGGCGGCGACATCGATGTGTCGCTCGACGTGGCCGAGGCGAGCGTGATGGGCAGCAGCAACGGCGCTGAGGCTTGCGCGGGGCCTGCGTCGGCGGCCTCGGCAGCGCAATGCTCTCGCCGCCACTTGAACACCAGGTTGGCGTTGATGACATGCGCCATCGCGATGCTGGAGACCGACGCGCCGGGCAGCAGGCATTGCCGAACCAACTCGCGCTTGAGTTCTGGGCTGTGGTCGCGCCGGCGGCGCCTGGAGGGTGTGTCTTGATCGGCCATGGTGTGCGGTAGCGATGCYTGATGCACACCATCTCGGGTGCTCAGGATCAGCCGATCTTGCTCACGCCGCCATCGCCATGCCAGAGGGCCGTGAG
>NZ_JBFUMO010000814.1:0-1990 GCF_054049355.1 Roseateles sp. P5_E11
CCCAAGATCCTGGTGAAGCGAGGCGCGGACACCTGGTACTTCCTGACTGCCGACTACAACTTCGGCAAGACGATGGAGCGCCAGGCGACCGAGGCCATCCAGGCGGCAGGTGGCAAGGTGCTCGGCTCCGTCAAGCACGCGCTGAACACCCCTGACTTCTCCTCCTACCTGCTGCAGGCTCAGGCGTCGGGCGCGAAGTTCATCGGGCTCGCGAATGCCGGCGGCGACACGGTCAACGCCATCAAGGCGGCCAACGACTTCGGCCTGACGCGAAGCGGCAAGCAGTCCCTGGTGGCGATGAAGCTCTTCGACACCGACGTCATCGGCATGGGATTGCCGGTGGCGAAGGGCCTGTACACGACGGCAAGCTTCTACTGGGATCGCGAGCCGGACGGCAGGGCCTGGGCAGAACGGTTTCAGAAGCGGACGGGCAAGTTCCCGACGGAAGTGCATGCCGCCGACTACTCCGCGACGATGCACTACCTTAAGGCGGTGGCAGCCGTCGGGTCGGACGACGCCAAGGCCGTCAACGACAAGATGCGCTCCACGCCTGTCAACGACTTCTACGCACCCAATGGCGTGATCCGTGCTGATGGCCTCCTGGTGCGGGATCTCTACATCCTCCAGGTGAAGCAGCCTGGTGAGAACAAGCGCCAGGCCGATGTCTTCAACGTCGTCGCGACGGTCCCGGCCGATCAGGCCTTCGCTCCCCTGCAAAAGGGACGTTGCCCGCTGACGAAGTAAACCGACGGAGGACCCGCCCTATGCTCGGCCGCCGCGTCGCCACGACGGCGCGGCCGCTCAGGGCGGCACGACAAAACCCATGCAGTTCCCACACGCGCTCCCCTCCTGGTCCTGGATTCCCATCGTCGTGCTGGCCGCACTGGCCCAGTCCGTGCGCAACGCCGCCCAGCGCTCCCTGACCTCCCAGGTCGGCACGCTGGGCGCGACGCTGGTTCGTTTTCTGTACGGACTTCCCTTCGCGGCCCTTTGGGTGTTCATCCTTCAGGCGTCGCCCGCGACGACTGCGCCGGTGGCGCATTTCGGCGTGCCCTACTTCGCCTGGCTGGTCGGCGGCGCCGTCTGCCAGATCGCCGCGACCGCCTTCCTGCTTGCCGCGATGAAGGACCGCCAGTTCGTCATCGGCGTGGCCTTCTCGAAGACCGAGGTCCTGCAGGTCGCGATGTTCAGCACCCTGTTTCTGCATGAGCTGCCGAGTGCGCTCGCATTGGCGGCGATGGTGGTAGCCACGGCGGGCATTGCTCTGCTGGCGCTGCAGCAGCGGCCCGCGGCCAAGGACGACGATGGCGCAGACCACTCGCGACTGCGCCCTGCCATCTTCGGACTGGCCTCCGGCGCATGCTTCGCGCTGTCGGCCGTCGGCTTTCGCGGCGCGGCGCTGCAGGTGCCAGAGCTTTCGCCCTGGCTGGCCGGCGCCTGGGGGGTGATGTGGGCCCAGGCGGTGCAGTCCGGGCTCATGTTGAGCTGGTTCCTGTGGCGGTCACCCGCGACCGTTCGTGGTGCGTTGTCCAGCTGGCGGGTTTCCTCCGCCGCCGGCCTCGCCGGCGCGGTGGCGTCCATCGCCTGGTTCACCGCGTTCGCGATGCAGTCCGTGTCCGAAGTCCGCACGCTGGGCCTCGTCGAGGTCTTCTTCAGCTACCTGGTCTCCAGGAGGATCTTCCAGGAACAGACGCTGACCAAGCGTGAGTTGTATGGGCTGGGCCTCGTGATGATCGGCCTGGCCGGCGTGTGCCTCTCGATTTAGGCGAGAGTTCATGCCGTAGGCCAGCTGCCGCACCGCATGCGGCTCGCGCCCCAGCCGTGCGCCTCACTCGCATGGCCCGGGGGCGCGCCCTCACTGCATCGCGCGACGCAACGCCTCGCCGACGTGCCGGTAGCCGAACAGCTCGTATCCAATGACAGTGACCGCAGGCGCGAGCATGAGGACCAGYAGGCATGCGGGCATGCTCAGCCCCAAGGCGGCCAGGGC
>NZ_JBFUMO010000815.1:0-1981 GCF_054049355.1 Roseateles sp. P5_E11
GCACCCAACCGGGCAGGCCGAAACTGGTTGCGTCGCGCACGCGGATGCTGCGCTCGCGCAGCCGGGTCGCGATGTCAGGTCGCGGTGGGCGAGCCAGCCAGAAGTGGGTGCAACTGGGTCGCTGCAGCCAGTCCAGGCCAGCCAGCATCTTGCGCTGCTGTGCCGTCCATTCACGCAGCTGATTGCGGGCCTTGGCCAGCCACGCTTGCGTGTCGTCGCTGTGCCAGTGCATCAGCATGGCCACGCCCTCGGCCGACAGAACCCAGCTCGGCGCCAGCGACAACGCACGGGACCAGACCGGGTCGGCGGCTGGCGCGATGAGATAGCCCGCGCGTACGCCGGTCAGGCCCAGGGCCTTGTTGGGGCAGATGAGCTGCCAGGCTCCGGGCGGCAGGGCAGGGCTGTCGCCGTGAAGGCGCAGCGGCTCGTAGGCGCGGTCGATCACGACCAGGGCATCGAGCTGCGGCCATACCGGCACGCTGGCGCCGGTCGGGTTGCAAGGCTCGCAGATCCAGACCAGGGCCGGCGCCGTCGGTCGGATGTCGGCGGGTGCGGCATAGGGCTTCACCGGCAGGCCCAACGCCTGGGCGGCAAGGGCGTAGTCGCCAAAGCCGGGTTGCGGCACCCAGACCTCGCGGCGACCCGTCAACATCGCCGCCAGCGTCAGCCGGCGAATGCCCTCTGCGCCACCGGCCGTGGGCAGGACCAGGTCCGCGTCACCGAGATGGCGGCGCAGCGTGCGGTAGTTCGGGTCGGGGTAGGCCTGACGGTCGGCGGCTTGCACGGCGTTCATCAGCGTCGGCGGCGGGCCCAGCGGGCTGGCATTGGTCGAGAAGTCGTGTGCTGCTGGCGGACCCTCATCCGGTCCCCCATGCTCGGGCAGCATAGGCGCGTTCATGCCCTCAACGCCCAGGCGAGCGCGGCAAGCAGCACGGCACCGGCAAAGACGGCCTGCTGGGCGACGGCGCGGGCAGCGTGCACATCGCCGGCCTGCACGGGGCTCCCTTCGGCATTCAATGCATAGACGCCGGGCTTGGACAGCCGCCGGCCCAGCCGCAGTGCCATCGCGGCCATGGGCCAGCCGCTGTTGGGGGAGGGCGTGCGCCGGGCTTCGCGCGGCAGCCGGGCGAAGGAGGGCGGCATCAGTACCAGCGCCGTCAGCCGGGCCGGCAGCCATGACAGCAGGTCGTCCGCCCGCGCGGCCCATTTGCCGCACCACTCGCGCTCGTCGCGGTAGCCCCACATCGCGTCCGCCGTGTTGGCGAAGCGGTAGATGGCCGCACCCGGCAGTCCGGCGATGGCGAACCAGAACAGCGGCGCGATGACCGAATCGTTGAGGTTCTCGGCCAGCGTCTCGATGGCGGCCTCGCGCACCTCGGTCTCGGTCAAGGCCGACGTGTCGCGACTGACCAGGCGCGACAGCCGCGCGCGTCCAGCTTCCAGCGATTCATTCAATGCAGCTTCCACGGCCAGCGCCTCCTCGGCCAGCATGCGCCAAGCCAGCAGTGGCTTGAGCAGCAGGCCGACAGCCAAGGCGGCGCCAACGAGGCGCAACGGCGAGCTCCAGGGCTGCAGCAGGATCAGCACCCAGCCCTCCAGCCACAGCGCGATGAAGGCCACCAGCGCCGCGCCGACCAGCCAGGCCAGCGCGCCGGCGATGAAGCCGATGGCTGGCGGTAGCTTCGTCAGCTTGAACAGGCCAAGATAGCGCCCCATGCCGACGACAGGATGGGCCCAGCTCGGCGGCTCGCCCAGGCGATCCACCAGCAGAGCCACCATCATGGCCAGCGGCAGCAGCAGGTTCATATGCCCAGCGGTGGCAGGCGGGCCACCAGGCCGCCCTTGAGTCGATCAGGCCGGCGGTCCCAGGCCAGCAGGCCGTCACCCGGCTCCGAATGTTGGGCGGCCACCGACAGCAGCGCGTCGACGCTGGCGGCGTCGGGCGCGAGCTGCCCGAACAGATAGCTGTGCTTGCCAGGGC
>NZ_JBFUMO010000816.1:0-1974 GCF_054049355.1 Roseateles sp. P5_E11
CTCACCGCGTGCTGTTGATCTGCGCGCCTGCCGGCTATGGCAAGACGTCGTTGCTGACCCAGGCCCTGGCCGATGCCGGTGCCGACACGGCCATTGCCTGGGTGGCCCTGGACGAAGGCGACGACCTCGGCCGCCTGCTGGACTGCCTGTTCGCCGCCTTCGAGCCCTACGACCCACCCTGGCGCACGGCGCCCGAGGGCCTGCGCGACGCGGCCCTGCGCGGCGGCACCGAGATCGTCACCGTGGCCGACGCGATGCTGAACGCGCTGGAGGCCTGCGAGGTCGAGCATGGCCTGATCGTGCTGGACGATGCCCACCACCTCGTCGACCCCGCCTCCTTGCAGTTCCTGGACCGCTGGCTGGCCCGCATGGGCGAGCGCTGGCGCCTGGTACTGGCCGCCCGCCACGATCCCGCGCTGCGCCTGGCGCGGCTGCGGGCCGCCGGCGAGCTGGCTGACATCGGCCCCGTCGAGCTGGCGCTGGCGCGCGGCGAGGTCGAGCAACTGGCCCAGGCCGCGGGCCTGGACGAAACCGCCGCGGCGGGGCTCTACGAGCGCTGCCAGGGCTGGCCCGCCGGGTTGCGCCTGGCTCTGGGCGCAGGCCAGCGCCTGCCCGCGGCCATCGACCGCGCCACCTTCGACTACCTGGCCGCCGAGGTACTGGACCGGCTGGAACCCGGCCTGCGCGGCTTCCTGCTGCGCACCAGCGTGCTGCACGAACTGGACGCCGCGCGCTGCCAGGCGCTGGGAGAGGACGCCCACGCCGCCGGCTGGCTGGCCGATATGGAGCGCCTCTCGCTCTTCGTGACTGTCGTCGACCTGGCGCCCCACACGCTGCGCCTGCACCAGCTCTTGCGCGACATGCTGCAACAGCGCCTGCGCCAGGAGCAGCCCGAGGTCTACCGCCAGCAACTGGAGCGCGCCGCGATGCTGGAGACGGACGCGGTGCGCCGCCAGAGCCTGTTGCTGGCCGCCGGCCGCCCCGAGCGCGCTGCCGAGCTGCTGCTGGCAGACGGCGCCTTGCTGATGAACCAGCTCGGCGCCCAGGGCCTGCTGGACCTGACCCGGCGCTTCGACCCTGCCTTTGCCGAGTCCAGCCCCGAACTGCATCGCGTCAAGGCGCTGGCGCTGTGGGTGCTGTGGGAGGCCCAGCAGGCCGAATGGCATCAGAGCCGCGCCGAGGCGCTGTTCGACGCGCGCGGCGACGAGGCCGGTCTGCTCGCTGCGCGCGGCCATCGCAGCATCCTGCTGATCGCGCAGGGCCGCCTCCAGGAGGCTGAAGCCCTGCTGCGCGACCTCGACCCGTTTGCGCTGAGCGGCGAGCTGCGCCGCGTGACGCTGCTGGGCCGCACCTGGCATGCGATGGAAAGCTGCCGCTTCGATGCCGTTGCGCCGCTGTTCGACGCCCTTGTCACCGAGCTGCTGAACACGACCACGCTGGAKAGCTGGTACATCTGCTCGCCGTCGCCGCGCCAGATCAGCTGCGTCGGCATGTCGCCGGTGGCCGACCGCTGGTACCGTGGCGCGATGCAGGTGCTGGGCAACCGGTCGCTGCCCTTCGGCGTCAACGCGCACACGTCCCAGGCCTGGAACCTGTTCTGGCAGGGCCGCCTGGCCGAATCCCGGCAGATGCTGGCTCATGCCGAAGCCGATGCGGCCTGGTTGGGTCGCATCGTCATCGCGCGCAACCAGGGCCAGGCCCTGCATGCGATGTTCGACCTGATCGCCGGCCGCCATGACGAAGCCCTGGCCCTGATGCGGCTGCGCCTGGCCGAGCATGTGCCGGGCTATGGTGCATGGGGCGGCTGGCATGCGACCTTTGCCATGTCGCGCATGGCGGCCGCCATCGGCAACCTTGAGGCGCTGGCCGAGGGCCTGGAGTGCCTGGTGCGCATCGGTGCGGACCTGCCTGACCTCGTCATGCCGCACCGGCCACGGCCGCTGCTGGGCCTGCAGGCCCAGCTCGCCGCGCTGC
>NZ_JBFUMO010000817.1:0-2219 GCF_054049355.1 Roseateles sp. P5_E11
CGGCCATGATCATGGCCGTCAGCGCCGAGGGCTCGGCGCACCAGCCCTGGGGGTAGGACGCGTTCTCCATGTTGGCGCCGATGTGGATGCGGCCCTGCTCGTCGAGGATGGCCGCGCCGACCTTGTATTTCGAATACGGCGAGTGCGAGAACTCGCGGGCGCGCAGCGATTCGGCGAGCAGGCGGTTCAGCAGGTCTTGGGTCAGTTCCATCAGCGTTCCTTCACGTAGGGCTTGCCCAATGCCTTCGGGGCGATGGCGGACCCGATGAAGCCCGCCAGCAGGACGACCGTCAAGATGTACGGCAAAGCCTGGATCAGCTGCACGGGCACTTCGCCGATACCAGGCAATTGGACGCCCTGCATGCGGATCGCGACCGCGTCCAGGAAGCCGAACAGCAGGCAGGCCGCCATGGTCGGCAATGGTTTCCACTTGCCGAAGATCATCGCGGCCAGCGCTATGAAGCCGCGGCCGGCAGTCATATTGGGCGAGAAGGACGCGTTCTGCGCCAGCGTCAGGTAGGAGCCGGCCAGGCCGCAGAGCACGCCGTTCATCAGCAGCGCCTGGTAGCGCAAGCCCTGCACGGACATGCCGGCGGCTTCCACCATGGCCGGGTTCTCACCAACGGCACGCAGGCGCAGGCCCGGGCGGGTGCGCTCCAAGAAGAACCAGACGGCAGCCACCATCAGGAAGGCGACGTAGACCAGCACGTTGTGGCTCAGCAGGCCGTGACCGAAGACGGAGGCGAACCAGTTGCCTGGCTGCGGCTCGGCAAAGCCCTTGGCGATGGCCGTCAGGCGCACGTCGGGGTCGATGGGCGGCGTCTGCCCACCCTGCTGGAACCAGGCGATGCCGAGCACGACTGTGAGGCCCGCGGCGATCATGTTCAGCGCGACGCCGGAGACGACCTGGTCGCCGCGGTTGGTCACGCAGGCAAAGCCATGCAACAGCGAGGCAATACAGGCGACGGCAATGGCCGCCATCACGCCATAGGCCGTGGAGTGCGTAACCGAGGCAGCCGCAGCCGCCGCGAAGGCGGCGAACAGCATCTTGCCTTCCAGGCCCAGGTCGACGACGCCGGCGCGCTCGGACAGCACGCCCGCCATCGCGCACAGCAGCAGCGGCGCGCTGACGCGCAGCGTGGACGCCAGCACCGAGGCAATCAGGACTTCATCCATCAGCGGCCTCCCTTCACCATGCCGTAGAGGCGCGCAAACAGCGGCGCGCTGACCGTGGCCATCGCGCCCGAGAACAGCACGATCAGGCCTTGCGCCGTGACCACCATCTCGCGGCTGAAGCCTTGCAGCTCGAACGAGACCTCGACGCCGCCCTGGTAGAGCACGCCGAACAGCAGCGAGGCCAGCACGATGCCGACCGGATGGTTGCGGCCCATCAGCGACACGGCGATGCCGGTGAAGCCGGCGCCGGCGACGAAGTCCAGCGTCAGCTTGCCCTGCACGCCCGAAATCTCGTTGATGCCAACCATGCCGGCCAGCGCACCGGAAATCGCCATGGCGATCAAGACCTGGGCGCGMGGGCGGATGCCAGCGTAGTGGGCCGCGCGCGGCGCGCTGCCGACTGAGCGGACCGCGTAGCCGGCGGCGCTTTTCCACAGGAACCAGCCGACGAAGACGCAGGCGATCAGCGCGATGACAAGGCTGAGGTTGAGCGGCGACGACGGCAACTCATAGCCCAGCGCGGCAGCCATCTGGTGCAGAGCCGGCATGCGGGCGGATTCGCTGAACTCGGCCGACTCGACGGACATGCTGCCGGCCGGACGCAACCAGTTCACCAGCAGATAACCGTTCAGCGCCGCAGCGAGAAAGTTGAACATGATCGTCGTGATGACGATGTGGCTGCCGCGCCAGGCCTGCAGATAAGCCGGCAGCGCCGCCCACAGCATGCCGAGGAAGGCCGCGGCGATGACAAGCAGCGGCAGCATGACGACGGCCGGCAGCTTGGCGCCCAGCCACACGTCCAGCTCGCTGCTGACCAGCAGCACCGCACAGCCGGCGTCGCGCAGCGCGCGCAACTGGCCGTGGATGAATTCGATGGCGCCGATGTCGACCCCGCGGGTGGGCTGGCCCACCAGCAGCACGGTGGGCTGCTCGCCGATCTCGCGCGCCAGGATGAGCTTTTGCTGATTCCCGCCGGAGAACTTGGACGAGCCCAGGTTCTCGTCGCGCGGGCGCACATCGAAGCGCTCTTGCATGGCACGCGT
>NZ_JBFUMO010000818.1:0-1956 GCF_054049355.1 Roseateles sp. P5_E11
GGCCATCAAGGTTCTGGTGCCGGGCCTGGCCGTTGCGCTGATCTACTGGGCGCTGCGCCATTTCAGCGTGCTGCTCGCCCTAGGGCTGGACGTCCTCATCCTGTATCTGACGCTGGGCTTCCGGCAGTTCAGCCACTACTACACCGACATCCGTGATGCCCTCGAGCGCGGCGACGACGCCACCGCGCGCCAGTTGCTGGCCGAATGGCGCCACCTGGATGCCAGCGAGTTGCCGCGCACCGAGCTGATCCGACATGTCATCGAGCATTCGCTGCTCGCCGCGCATCGCCACGTCTTTGGCGTGTTCTTCTGGTTCATCGTCTGCTCGACCATCGGCCTGGGGCCGGCAGGCGCGGTGGTCTACCGCATGGCCGAGTTCGCTGGCCGCTACTGGGCCTTCAAGAGCCGCACGCTGGACGCACCGACCAACACCCGCCTGTTGGCCTTGTCGCGTCAGGCTTTCACCTGGATTGACCACCTGCCCGCCCGGCTGACAGCCACCGGCTTTGCCATCGTCGGCAACTTCGAAGAGGCCGTGAATGGCTGGCGCCGCGACGCCAGCCTCTGGCTGCATTCCAACGAGGGCATCATCCTCGCGTCGGCCGCTGGCGCTGTAGGCCTGCAGCTCGGCGGCGCTGCGGCGCCTGGCGTCACGCCGGATCGCAGCAAGACCTTCGATGCCGGTACCGAACCCGAGTTCACCGGCGCCRCCGGCTCCACGGCCGGCGCACCGCCGCAGCTCGGTCATCTGCAAAGCGTCGTCGGCCTAGTCTGGCGTTCCGTCGTGCTGTGGATGCTGCTGCTCGCGTTGCTGACCCTGGCCAACCTCGTCGGCTAGTCATGGTGCCCCTCGTCCAGTCTCGCCGCGCTGAACGCGGGCGAGCCCGGCCGGTCCCCCAAGGGGACGGCGATGCTTGCCGGTTTGACCGGCAAGCACATCGCCTGAGCGGGCCGGCTCGGGAGCGACCCAGCGCTCGGCCCGCCGATATCAAGCAAAGCAATTGAAATGAACTTTCCCAACTTGCCGGCCCTGGCCGAGCCCGGACTTGCTGCGCGCGTGCAGCACGCCATCGACCACAAGACCAAGCCTCTGGGCGCCCTCGGCCGCATCGAGGCCCTGGCCCTGCAGCTCGCGCTGATCCAGGGTGTGGAGCGGCCCGCGCTGCGCGAGCCGCAGCTTGTCGTCTACGCGGCCGACCATGGCCTGTCCCGGCGCGGCGTATCGGCCTACCCGCGCGAGGTCACCYCGCAAATGGTGGCCAACATGCTGGCCGGCGGTGCGGCCGTGTCCGTGCTGGCGCGTCAACAAGGTCTGGCGCTGACGATCGCCGACTGTGGCGTCGATGCGCCGCTGGCCGACGGGGCCGTCGACCTGCGCATTGCTGCGGGCACGGCCGACGCGAGCGTCGGGCCGGCGATGACGGCCGAACAAGCCGAGCGTGCGCTGCGCAATGGCATGGCCCTCGTCGAGCGCTTGCCCGGCAATGCGCTGCTGCTGGGTGAGATGGGGATCGGCAACACTTCGTCGGCCAGCCTCTTGATGCAGCGCCTGACGGGTTTGCCGCTGGCCGAATGTGTGGGGCGCGGCACCGGTCTGGATGACGCCGGCCTGGGCCGCAAGCTTGGCGTGCTTGCAGAGGCGCTCGCGGCCAACACTGACGCCGAGACCCCGTTGCAGCTCGCCGCGGCTCTCGGCGGTTTCGAAATCCTCACCATGGCCGGCAGCGTCATGGCCGCCGCCGCGCAGCGCCGAGTCATCGTCGTCGATGGCTTCATCACGACGGCTGCCGTCGCGCTGGCCGAGGCGCTGCGCCCCGGCTTGTTGGCGGCCTGCGTGTTCGCCCATCGCTCGGCCGAGGGGCCCCATGCGCGCTGGCTGCAACAACTGGGTGTGCGCCCGCTGCTGGACCTGGACCTGCGCCTGGGCGAGGGCAGTGGTGCGGCGCTGGCCTGGCC
>NZ_JBFUMO010000819.1:0-1937 GCF_054049355.1 Roseateles sp. P5_E11
GCGCCGAGGTCATGGCGGTCAAGCCCTCACTTCTTCGCGGGCGCCTTGGTCGAGCCGCCTTCCTTTTCGCACGTGCCCTTGGCGACGTACTTCCATTCGTTGGCGTCCTTGTCGGCCTTGGACTGGCCGGCGCAGGAGTGGCTGCCATTGGCGGTGGCGCAGTCGTTCTGGCCGGCCTTGGCGATGCCGTAGCACTTTTCCTTGGCGGCATCGGCGGCCTGGGCCTGGGCAACCATGCCCAGGGACAGGGCGGCGGCAAGGGCGGAGGACACGAGGGCTTGGTTCTTCATGAGACAGGTCTCCAAAAGGTTGGGGGGTAAAAGGCGGCCGATCATCCGGCGGCAAGAACGWAGTCGCAAGACGCTGCCAAGTCCTTACACTGCCGCCGCCATGACCGCTCCAACCGCCTCAGCGGACTACTGCCGCCAGATCGAAGCCCTGCGCCCGCCGCTGCTGAAGTACGCGCGCCTGCAGCTGCGCAACCCCGCGTGGGCCGAGGATGCCGTCTCTGAAACCCTGCTCGCGGCGCTGGAGAAGCCCCAGGCCTTCGCGGGCAACAGCCAGCTCAAGACCTGGCTGGTCGGCATCCTCAAGCACAAGCTCGTCGACCAGATMCGCAAGAACAGCCGCGAGCTGTCCACCACCTGCAGCAGCGAAGACGGCGAGGACCTTGACGATCTGCTGTTCGCCAGCGACGGCCACTGGCGCGAGACCCAGCACGACTGGGGCAACCCCGAGGATTCGCTGCGCCAGGTCGACTTCATGAGGGTGCTGGAGGCCTGCGTCGAGAAGCTGCCGGGCCAGCAGGGGCGCCTGTTCATGATGCGGGAGTGGCTGGAGCTGGAATCGGACGAGATCTGTAAGGAACTGGCGATCACACCGACCAACTTGTGGGTCATGCTGCACCGGGCCCGGTTGAGGCTGCGGGACTGCCTGCAGGCCGGCTGGTTCGGCGGCGCGACCGCTGGAGGGGCGACTTGATCAAGCTGAAGATCACCTGCCGGGAGGCCACGCAGATCACGCTCAAGGCGGAAGATCGCAGCATGCCGCTGACCGAGCGACTGTCGCTGCGCCTGCACCACCGCATCTGCACCAACTGCCGGCGCTTTTACCGTCAGGTCGAGCTGATGCGCCAGGCCAGCGCGCGCTGGCGGCACTACACCGAGGACTGATCAGGCCACCGGTGCGCCCTCGTCGGGCAGGGCCGATGCCAGCGCTTCGTCGCCCTCCAGCGCAATCGCGATCGCCAGCTTGATGGCATCGATCTGAGCCGCCAGGCCCATGCTGGGCACCGTCGGCTGGGTGCGAGCCGCCTGCTCGGGCAGGGCCGGCACATGGATGAAGCCGCTCTTCACGCCAAGGCCAACGAGCCGGTGCTGGAGTTCGAAAAACACCTGGTTGCAGACAAACGCCCCCGCCGTCAACGACAGCCCCACCGGATGGCCGGCTGCGCGCAGCCCGTTGCGAATGGCCTTGACGGGCAGCGTCGAGAAATAGGCCGGTGGCGCGTCCGCCCGCACCGGCACATCCTGCGGGCGCTCGCCGGCGTTGTCGGCGATGCGCGCGTCGATGAGATTGACGGCCAAGCGTTCGATGGAAATCTCTGCCCGGCCGCTTGCAAGGCCCAGTGCGATGACGAGTCCGGGCTTGTGCACGGACAGCGCTTCAGCCAAGACTCTGGGAGCGCCGCCAAAGGTCGTCGGCAGGCAACGCGCCTGCACCGTCGCTCCGGCAATGATCTGGCCATGCAGCGATCGGGCCACTTCCCAGGACGGATTGATGGCCTCGCCGCCAAAGGGCTCGAAACCGGTGAGCAGGATGTTCATGGCCCCAATTGTGTCGTTTCATGTCGAAGCCGGGCGAGCCCGCGGCCCGTCGGTCTGCGGCGTCAGCATGGCGTTTTTCGGGGCCAGCGCGAGCGCCGCAGCCCTCCATAA
>NZ_JBFUMO010000820.1:0-1931 GCF_054049355.1 Roseateles sp. P5_E11
GGCACTTCAACGTCTTCACCGACGGCACGCTGCACGTAGCGTTCGAACTCGCTCATCTCGAGAAGCCGACGCGCGTCGCGGTCAGACGGATCGAGAGGGCGCAGCGACTCCCGCTGCGGCTCGCGCTGAGATTCACGCGGTGCCTCACTGCCCGGGTCGCTGCCTGCGGGGCGCGCTGGCGTCTGCGACGGTGCGACCAGCCGCACCGGCCCTACCTGTGAATCGTTGCTGTTGGTCTCGGCCGCACGGCTGCTCAGCGAGGTCATGCTGGCCAGCAGGCCGAATGCCAGCGAGGCCATCAGGTGGCAGGCCAGATGGGTGGACGCCCCGCGCTTTACCTTGGCGAATGTCTGAGTCACGGTGGATGGTGAATATTTAGGCAATTCCAAGAGACCGGGACTAGTCATGGGGGCTGCGTGAAGTTGAGAGGAGCAGCCCAGACGCCGGACGTCCGACGGGGCTCGAATCGGCGCGGATTCTAGCTACGCGCCTGGGGGCAACCCGGATAGCGCCCGGCGCAGTCTCCCGTCGTTACACTGCTGATGTCGGCCGAACGGTGGTCACAGCCGCTGCCCCGCATCCAGGCCTGCGCTCTTATTCCATGCTTCCGATTCTCGCCCTGAGCTTTGCGATTGCAGCTGCTGCAACGCTGCTCATCATCCGTTCATCGCACCTGCACGGTGCGCTGTCGGCCGACCATGACCTGTCCGGCCCGCAGAAGTTTCACTCCCGCCCCGTGCCGCGCATTGGCGGGCTTGCCATCTTCGGTGGCTTTGCCGTCGGCACGGTCTTGCTCACCTGGCGTTATCCGGCCATGCGCCACATGGCTGGGCTGCTGCTCGCGTGCAGCGCGCCAGCCTTCGCCTCCGGCGTCATCGAAGACCTGACCAAGCGCGTCAGCCCGCTGCGCCGCATGCTGGCCACGCTGCTGGCAGCCGCCCTGGGCGCCTGGCTGCTGGGCGCGCAGATCAAGGTGACCGAGATCCCCGGGCTGGACTTGATCGCGGCCACGACGGTGGGCGGCTACCTGCTTGCGCTGCTGGTTGTCAGTGGCGTGGCCCATTCGATCAACATCATCGACGGCATGAACGGTCTGGCGTCCATGTGCTCGGCCATCATGCTAGCGGGCCTGGCCTATGTCGCCCTGCAGGCGGGCGACCAGTTCGTCGCGGCCATGGCCATCGCCGTCATCGGTGCCGTGCTCGGCTTCTTCATGTGGAACTACCCCTTCGGGCTGATCTTCCTCGGCGACGGCGGCGCCTATTTCCTCGGCTTCATCCTGTCGGAGCTCGCCATCCTGCTGCTGGTGCGCAACCCCGAGGTCTCGCCGATGTTCCCGCTGCTGTTGTGCGCCTATCCAGTCTGGGAGACGGTGTTCTCCATGTACCGGCGCAAGGTGGTGCGTGGCCGGCCGGTCGGCATGCCCGATGGCATCCACCTGCACAGCCTCATCTACCGCCGCCTGATGCGCTGGGCCATCGGCAGCCGGGACGCCGCCGTGCTGACTCGCCGCAATGCGCTGACCGCGCCCTATCTCTGGGTGCTGTGCAGCCTGTCCGTCGTGCCAGCGACGATCTGGTGGGACGACACCGTCATGCTGCAGGTCATCCTCGGGCTGTTCGTTGTCTTCTACGTGCTGCTGTATTGGCGCATCGTTCGCTTCCGCACGCCCCGCTGGATGGTGCTGAATACGCGAGCCGAATTACGGCCGCCGGTGACCCGGCCGGAGTAGGGCTGGCAGGCCTTTTCCCCTATCCGGGATAATCACCGGATGCAAGAAACCCCTGAGTCCGCAGTCGCGGTGCCCGCCGAGGCGCCCGCGCCTGCCCGTTTCGACACCCTGCCGCTAGACCCCAAGCTGCTGCGCGCGGTGGCTGATTCCGGTTATCTGACGATGACGCCCATCCAGGCCAAGGCGATTCCCATCGTTC
>NZ_JBFUMO010000821.1:0-1927 GCF_054049355.1 Roseateles sp. P5_E11
TTGTCGCCTCATCAATAGGTGGTACTCAGCACCGGATTTGCGCGGCCTTGCGAGTCAGCAGTGCTCAAGTCTTAACGATTGGCGGTGATGCTGCTTGCCGTCGCGCGCTTCAGCGCGCCAAAGAATGAGGGCGGCAGCCGGTCRCCGCCGGGAACGCCATTGGCGGCAGGCTGGGCAGCGCCTGCCGCTGAATCCGTTTATTTAGGTGTCGATCCTGCCCGCCCGGCCGGATTCGAAGGGTTCGCCGTCAACGCTCGCCAGCGCTGAGCGGCACGACGTTGCCAGCCAAGGTCCGGTATCGGTGGCCGCTGCCCATTCACACGCAATTTTCAACCGGCTGCACCCAGCCTGGAACTGCAAGTTGGCGAATTTCGGCTTTGGGCACCTTGCTGTCGCACGGGCGCTGGCCCCGACCGTCAGCAACCGCTGCAAAACGGAATTTCCGCGCTCTCCGTTCGACAAATCGCCCAGCGCCGACAGCCACCTGAATGCCGAACCCGCGCCGGCCGGCATGAGTGACCCTCAGTAGTCGATCCCCACCCGAATCCCGTAGGTCCGCGGGTCGTTCCAGTAGGCGCGCACGAAGCCGCCGCCGTCCTGCACCGCGTTCTTCGTCATCTTGTTGGTCGCGTTCAGCACATAGAGCTCGGCGCGCCAGTACTTGGGCGCCTGCAGCTTGAGGCTGGCGTCGATCTTGGTGAAGGCCTTCTGGCTGTCGGAGATGTGCGGGTTGTCCAGGTTGAGCAGGGTGAAGTACATCTTGTCCTGCCACTTCAGGTTGACCCAGGGCGTCAGCTCCCAGCCCTCGCCGAACATGAAGCTCTGTGAGAAGTTGATGCCGAAGCTGTACTTGGGCGACAGGGGCAGGTGGTTGCCGGTGATGTCCAGGATCTGGCGGCCGGCGAACTCGCGGACGGGGCCGCTGTAGGGCTCGGGGCAGTGCGGTGCGCCCATCTCCTCACGCACACCGCAGTTCCAGGTGTCGCTGTAGGACGGGTAGTCCTTCATCTTGCTGTTGATGTAGCTGAAGAAGGCCCCCAGGCGGGCGCCGGGCCAGGGCTTGTAGTCGACCTCCAGCTCGATGCCCGGGATGCTGACGACGCCGACGTTGACGGTTTGCCACTTGGTGACGATGTCGCAGGTCGGGTTGTCTTCGGGGCAGGGCTCGGTGCGCTTGATGCGCGAGGCGAAGTTGTCGCCCGTGACCTGCATGTCCTTGTAGCGGCTGAAGAAGAGGGTGGCCGACAGGCTCAGCCGCTTGTTCAGCAGCAGGCCCTTGTAGCCGATCTCGAAGTTGGTGACGGTCTCGGGCTTGTAGGGGAAGAAGGTGTACTGCGGGCCGGCGGGGCCGTCCACGCAGTCGTGGCCGCCGCAGCGGTCGTCCTTGTCGCCGAAGCCGCCGGCCTTGTAGCCGGTGGACAACGATGTGTAGACCATGTCCAGCGGCGTCAGCTGCTTCTGCAGGCCCAGGCGGTAGGTGACCTTCTTCCAGCTCTGGGCGTTGTCGTTGCCGGCCGGCGGGCCCCATTCGGCATAGGCGGCGGTGCCGGCGAAGGGCCCCATCTTCTCGGTCAGGTCACGGCCGTTGTGGGCGCGAAAGCCCGGCTCGCCGGGCGCGCCGGGATGGAACAAGCCGTTGTAGTAGGCCGGCGTGGAGCCGTCCCAGCCACCGAAGACCTGGCCGTTCTTGTCGGTCTTCTTGTCATGGCTGTAGCGGGCGCCGAGGGTGGCGGTCCAGGTCGGCGTGAACTTCCAGTCGGCCTGCGCGAAGACGGCCTTGGCGTCGATCTGGCGGTCGGGCTGGTGATAGAACTGGCTGGTCGGGAAGCCATAGGGGGCTGTGACGAGCTGCTCCTGCGCATAGTCGATGGCGTTCTTCTCGTGCATCCAGAACAGGCCGGTGACGAGCTGCAGCGTGTCGGTGTGG
>NZ_JBFUMO010000822.1:0-1927 GCF_054049355.1 Roseateles sp. P5_E11
GCAACGCCGAATCGCCCTGCAAATCGCCCCGGCCCTTCGGGTTGGGCCTGCAAGGGGGCTCAGCCTAGGCGCAAAGCGGAGCTGGGCCGGGTGCCCAGCGAGCATTTGCAACGACGGATCAGCCCCCTTGCAGGCCCAACCCGAAGGGCCGGGGCGATTTGCRGGGCGMTKCGGCGTTGCCGACTCGTTGTGGGGGCCGATCCCACGCCTCGTCGGCGCCTTGCCTCGCCCCGCAACTCACCCCGGCGCGCACCCGACCCAAAGCCCGACAGACTCCTAGTAATGCGGCGGCAGCTCGTCGCGCGGACCGCGCATGCCGTCCGGCTCTGCCGCCGTGGCCCGATTGCGCAGCTCGACGAGCTCGCGCACCAGCCGGTCGATCTGCTCCTGCTGGCGCACGACGACCTGGTTGAGCTGCTCGACCGTGTCTTCGGCGAAGCTGGCCTTGATCTCGAGGTCGGTGATGCGTTGTTCGAGGGCTTGCAAGGTGTCCATGACGATATGGTGGCGCATTTCGGCGGGGTTGCGGGCCGAGTTGGGCGACGTACGCGCGCGGTGGAGCGGCTGGTTTGCGGCGGCGGAAATCGGCACAGCCTGAGCAAGCCTTCGGAAAGCGGCCGCTCAACGTTTGAACTTATCGGTAGTCACAATGGGCGACGCCCGCTTTCGCYTGTCCGTGCGATGGAAGGGCTAGGCGCCATCGTCTTCCTCACAAGACAGGTACTCAGCTACTTGGCCAACGCCTTCCACTTCAAATCCAACTTTCTGGGCCACCCTCCCGGGGCCCGCACTTTCGGGGATGGGAAGAATGAACCTGATGTCGAGGCTGGTCTGCGCCAGCATGTGTTTGTTTGCCGGCACTGCCTTGGCCGCCGGCAACGCGGCGAACACCGCAACATGGAAGCTCATCTTCAACGGCAAGGATCTCAGCGGCTGGTCGGCGCACTACGCATCCAAGGTCAGCGCCGATACGCCGGCCGCGTCCAGCATCTTCGAAGTGAAGAATGGCGAGATCCACGCGTATCCCACGCACGTGGCGGGCACGCCCCAGCCGTTCGCGTACATCATCACCGACGCTGACTTCAAGGACTATGTGATCAGCCTCGAATACAAATGGGGCAATAAGAAGTTTCCGCCGCGGCTTCACGAAGTGCGCGATGCGGGCCTGCTGTATCACGTGTATCGCGTGCGGCCGTCAGACTGGCCGGCGAGTGCCGAAKCCCAAATCCAGGAAGGCGACACCGGAGATTCGTGGGCGATATCGACGCAAGCCTCGAGCTTCGTCGATCCGAAGACCGGCCGTTATGCACTGCCCGAAAACGGCGGTGTCCCCATCACGGGCGGCGAGAACGAGGGCTACCACCGTACGCGCCACGGGCGTGTCAACGAGCGTCCGGGCTGGAACACGCTCGAAGTCATCGTGCGCGGCGATCGCGCCACACACGTCGTCAACGGCGTCGTGAACATGCGCGTCAGCGAACTCAAGTCCTGGGATGCCGGCACGAGCAGCTGGGTCAAACTCGACCACGGCAAGATCGTGCTTCAAGCTGAAGGCGCCGAGGTTTTCTATCGCAACATCAAGGTTCGGGCGCTCACGGAGACCGACGACATGCTGCCTGCGCCTGCACTCAGCGAGGTATGGTTCCCGGTTCCACCCAAGGTGACGCCGGGCGCGGCGCCAGGTGCCGCACCGTCGGACGCCATCGTGCTGTTCGACGGCAAGAGCCTCGACGCATGGAAAAGCGCGAACACCGGGGCAGCCGCGGGCTGGAAAATTGACAACGGCGAATTGGTGGTCGGCCCGGGCACCGGCGACATCCAGACCCAACAGTCCTTTGGTGACGTTCAACTGCACCTGGAGTGGCGCGCGCCCAAACTTCCCGCCGACAAAGTGAGTCAGGATCGCGCCAACAGCGGCGTATTCCTG
>NZ_JBFUMO010000823.1:0-1921 GCF_054049355.1 Roseateles sp. P5_E11
CCCCGGTGCGGCGCAGGGCCTTGATGCCATCGGAATAGAACGTACCTGCCGCCACGCCCGGACGCCAGCCGGCGCCCAGCGACTGCCAGGGCTCGTACAGGCCGACCTGCTCTTCCTGGATCGGGGTTTCCTGGTGGGCATAACCCAGCACCAGACCGACGGTGCGGTCGGCGAACTGGTCGATGTAGCTGGCGCTGACGCGGTTGCCCGTGCCCTTGGAACCGGCGGCACCGCCCAGCGAATTCCTCTGACCGCGCACGTTGACGGCCATCACGCGGCTGCCGAAGTTCAACGGGCGCACGGTCTGCATGTCGATGGTGCCGGACAGGCCCTGGCCGACCAGGCCGCCGTCCGGCGTCTTGTAGACGCTCACGCCGGCCAGCAGCTCGGAGGGGTACTGATCGAACTCGACCGAGCGGTTGTCGCCGGTGCTCACCAGCTCACGGCCATTGAGCAGCGAGGTGGCGAAATCGGGCGACAGGCCGCGCACGCTGATGACCTGGGCGCGACCCGCCACGCGCTGGGCGGAAAGGCCCGGCAGGCGGCCGATGGACTCGGCGATGCTGATGTCGGGCAGCTTGCCGATGTCTTCGGCCGAGACCGACTCAACGATGTTGTCAGCGTTCTTCTTGACCGAGATCGATGCCTCGATGCCTCTGCGGATGCCGGTGACGGTCACCGTTTCGAGTTGCTGGGTCTGCGCTTGTGCGCCTGCGGCGGCGATCAGCAACGTGCAGCCGATGGCAATCGGGCTGATGCGGAACGACGCCGCGGTGCCCGACCCGCGCTTGTCTTGGCTCATGGTCATGAATGTCTCCTCTAGTTCATTGGAAAACGGCTTGGCCCGAAGTCCGCCTCCGGGGCCACCGGCGCGCGTCTCGTGGGCGAGAACCCAACGTCTCGAGCAGGTTTGTATCAAAACTAGATTTTTTCCATCATCTGCGTAAACCCTAGACGTTGCGAAGAAACGACCCGATTTCAGTCAAAAACCGCGGGTAAACCAGCATGGAATTGACGCTGCCGACGAAACATCAGGGCGAACAACTACGCAAGAAGTCAAAACTTGTAGCGCAACTACAGCATCAACTTAGGGGTTAACAACAGGTCTGCCGGCGTGACCGAGCGCGCCAGGGCGACGCAAGGCGCAAGGGGGCGGTCATGCAAGGCGAAGCCACACCGGCCGCGCGGCGGCGGCGTGGTGCCAAAGATCGCGTGTGAGAAGACGGCGCGCGCAGACCGCGCGCGCCGTGTCAGGCGTCGGCCTGCTCCAGCGCCAGGGCGGCGCCGGACAATGCGGCCAGCGTGTCGGTGATGAGGGCCGTGGGGATGCCCGCCAGGAAGGGCTGGAAGCGCCCCTTGGCCTCGAAACGGGCGCGGAACTCCGATTGGAAGAAGCGCTCGCCCAGGCGCGGCACGATGCCGCCGCCGATGAAAACGCCGCCGCGCGAGCCCAGCGTCAACGCGACGCTGCCGGCAAAGCCGCCCAGCATGGCGCAGAAAACGTCCACCGTGCGTACACAGGCGGTCGATTCGCCGGCCAGGCCCCGGGCGACGATCTGCTCGGTCGGCAGCGAGCTGACGTCTTCGCCCTCGCCGAGCGCGGCCGCCACGGCGCGGCACAGCACCGGCAGCCCGATGCCCGACAGGAAGCGCTCGGCCGACACATGGGGGAACTCGCGGCGCGCCTGGCTCAGCACGGCGCTCTCAAAATCGTCCGCCGGCGCCAGCGTCGCGTGCCCACCCTCACCCGGCAGCGCCAGCCAGCGTCCGGGGGCGCGCACGACGCCACCCACGCCCAGGCCGGTGCCCGGGCCGATGACGGCCATGACCGTGCCCACGGYCACGTCACCGGTCGCCGGCGGGGGCGCACCCCAGGCGCGCAGCTGGTCGGCCCGCAGCCGCGGTAGCGACAGCGCCTGGG
>NZ_JBFUMO010000824.1:0-1917 GCF_054049355.1 Roseateles sp. P5_E11
GTGCCAGACCRGCCACCACCTCGTGCACCAGTTCCAGCAGCGAGAAGCTGCGGCGCTGGTCGCCGAAGTTGTCGGCCGTGGACTGCAGGAAGGAGTCGACGATGGACAGGGTGCGTTGCAGGTTGGACAGCACCAGGCCGACGCTCTCCTCGCTGACGCGCAGGTGCTTGTCGAGGTCGCTGCGCTTGATGTTGCTGGTGCCGGACAAGCCGCGCAGATGGGTCAAGTCGTCCTGCAGCGTGCAGGCCGAGATCAGCGCGTTGCCCAGCGGTGAGCTCAGCTCCTGGGCGATGCCCGAGATGGTGCGGCCGACCGAGGCCAGCTTGTCGCGCTGGAAGAGCTCGATCTGCGAACGCGCAAAGCTCTCGGACGCCAGCTTGAGCGCCAGCTGGGTGCGCACCCGCGCCTTGACGACGACGTCGACAAAGGGCTTGGGGATGTAGTCGACCGCGCCATGGGCAAAGCCCTGGGCCTCGTCGTCGGCGCTGCCCTGCACGGTGACGAAGATGACGGGCACGCCGCGCGTGCGCGGATCGGCCTTCAGGCGGTCGCAGACCTCATAGCCGCTCATTTCGGGCATCAGCACGTCAAGCAGGATCAGGTCTGGCAGCTGCTGGGCACAGAAGGCCAGCGCCTCGGCGCCGCTGGTGGCCATGGAGACCTCACATTCGTCCACCAGCAGCTGGTAGAGCGCATGGATGTTGCTCGGCTGGTCGTCGACTACGAGGATGAGCGGCATGGCGGGTCAGAATAACCGCTGCACCTCCCCGACAACCACAGGCATGCCCGGGGCTTTCCCCAGGGCGTGGCTACGGATTCCGTCGCACATTCGGGTCATCCGCGACAACCATAATCGGCAAGTTCACACGCGATCGCCCATGCCCCAGCGCACGTTCACGCTCGGCCTACTCTGGCTTGCCATGGCGGCGCTGCTGGCGCTTCTGGCCCTGCTTTGGAGCCTGCGCGACGCAGGCGGCGCGGCCGTCGACGCTGCCCTGGTCATCAATACCTTGTTGCTGCCCCTGCCCGCGCTGTGCATGCTGGTGCTGCGGCGCGGCRTCGATGCGGCCGAGTCACACCGGTCGGCCACCGAAGCCAAGACGCGCTTCCTGACCCAGCTCAGCCACGAGATCCGCACGCCCATGAATGCCGTCATGGGCATGACGCAACTGGCGCTGCAGACCCAGCTCACGCCCGAACAGCGTGACCTGCTGACCAAGGCCGATGCCGCCTCGCGCATGCTGCTCAGCCTCGTCAACGACGTGCTGGACGTCGCCAAGATCGAGGCCGGTCACATGGCGATCGAGTCACTGCCGCTGCGGCTGGAGGACGTCGTCGGCCAGGCCATGGAGCTGGTCAGGCCGGTGCATGCCAACCCCGCTGTCGCGCTCATCTGCGACTGGGCCGACGCCAGCCTGCTCGGCTCGCGCGGCCAGCTCCGCGGTGACGCACTGCGGCTGCAGCAGGTGCTGGTCAACCTGCTGGCCAACGCCATCAAGTTCACGCCGGCGGGCCAGGTGCAGCTGCGCCTGGCGGCCGCACCCACCGACGATCAGGGCCGTGTGCCGCTCTGCCTCACCGTGCAGGACAGTGGCATCGGCATGAGCACGGAGCAGCTCGACGGCCTGTTCCGCGAATTCCGGCAGGGCGACGCGCCCATGCAGCGGCGCCATGGCGGCACCGGCCTGGGCCTGGCCATCACGCGCCGCCTCGTCGAGCTGATGGGTGGCGTGCTCGGCGTGCACAGCACGCCCGACCAGGGCAGCAGCTTCGAGATCCGCCTGCCGCTGCCGCTGGACGCGGGCGCCGCGACGCCCGCGCCGCTCAAGCCGCAACGCCTGCTGCTCGCCAAGGCCCGCCCCGAGGGTCGCGAGGCGACGCTGGCCCTGCTGCGCCATCTCGGCTTCGGCGCTGGCC
>NZ_JBFUMO010000825.1:0-1915 GCF_054049355.1 Roseateles sp. P5_E11
CCGTCGATGTGCACGGTGCAGGCGCCGCACTGGGCGACGCCACAGCCGTACTTGGTGCCCGTGAGGCTGAGCTGCTCACGCAGCACCCACAGCAGCGGCGTGTCGGCCTCCGCCTCGAACTGCACCCGCTTGCCGTTGACCGTCAATTCCGCCATGCCTCGCTCCCGTTCCGCCACCGCTGGCGGGCGCGGGGCAGCCTAGCAGCATCGGCACCTTTCTGTCTTTAGGATGCTCAACATGGCCCGCATCCTCATCCCCCTGCCCGCCCAGGACTACGACCCCTCCGAGGCAGGCATCCCTTGGAAGCTGCTGACGGCACGGGGCCACACCATCCGCTTCGCGACGCCCGACGGCCGCCCCGCCCAGGCTGATCCGCGCATGCTGGATGGCAAAGGCTTGGGACCTTGGAAATCCGTGCTCAGGGCCGATGCCACGGCCCGCGAGGCGCATGCGGCGATGGTGCAGAGCGAGGCGTTCCGGCAACCTGTTCCCTATGACGACATCGACGCCGGCAGCGTCGACGCCCTGCTGCTGCCCGGTGGCCATGCGCCGGGCATGAAGGTCTATCTCGAATCGCCTCGGCTGCAGGCGGTGGTGGCGGCGCAGTTCGCGGCCGACAAGCCGGTCGCCGCCATCTGCCACGGCGTGCTGCTGGCGGCCCGCTCGAAGCGCGCCGACGGCAAGTCCGTGCTGCACGGCCGGCGAACCACCGGCCTGACGAAGCAGCAGGAAATGACGGCCTGGCTGATGACGGCCGCCTGGCTGGGCAGCTACTACCGCACCTATCCCACACCGCTGCAGACCGAAGTGCAGTCATTGCTGGCCAGCCCGCGGGACTTCGACGCCGGCCCGCCACCCCTGCTGCGCGACACGCCCCAGCACCTCGGCCGCGGTTTCACGGTCCGCGACGGCCACTACCTCAGCGCGCGCTGGCCGGGCGACGCCCACGCCTTCGCGCAGGCGCTGGCGCAGATGCTGGACGAGCAATCGCACTGAGCCGCCAGCGCGTTTGGCCGGAAACGTGTAGCGTTCGCGGCTGCTGTAGCCGAATGCGCCGGTTCCGCGCACGTTTCCGACCCGTGGAGACTTCGATGACGACATTGCAGATCAATGGCCAATCGATGACGGTAGAGGCCAGCGACGAGACCCCGCTGCTGTGGGTGCTGCGCGACCATCTCGGCATGACGGGCACCAAGTTCGGTTGCGGCCTCGCCTTGTGCGGCGCCTGCACSGTGCACCTCGATGGCCAGCCGGTGCGCGCCTGCCAGACGCCGCTGTCCGCCGCGGCGGGCAAGCGCGTCGTGACCATCGAAGGCGTTGGCGCGACCAAGACCGGACAGGCCGTGCAGCACGCCTGGGTCAAGCTCGGCGTGCCGCAGTGCGGCTACTGCCAGGCGGGTCAAATCATGAGCGCGACAGCCCTGCTGCAGCAAAAGCCCAAGCCCACCGACGCCGACATCGACGCGGCCATGGGCGGCAACCTCTGCCGCTGCGGCACCTACACGCGCATCCGCAGCGCCATCAAGTCGGCCGCCGGCCTGGAAGGCGGTGCCGCATGAACGCATTCATTCCGCAGCGTCTGCTGCGAGGCACCGGCGTCAACCGCCGCACCCTCCTGCGTGCCTTGCCGTTGACCGGCCTTGTTCTTGGTGTCGGCCTGCCCGGCATTGCCGGCGCCGACGAGCCCAAGAAGTACGGCGGCGACGCCATGCCCCACGGCATCCAGGACAGCCCGCGCACCTTTGTGGCCATTGCGCCCGACGGCACGGTCAGCATCGTCGTCAACCGCTCCGAGATGGGCCAGGGTGTGCGCACCAGCCTGCCCAAGGTGCTGGCCGACGAGCTGGAGGCCGACTGGGCCAAGGTCAAGGTCGTGCAGGCGCCCGGCGACGAAGAGAAGTACGGCAACCAGGAC
>NZ_JBFUMO010000826.1:0-1907 GCF_054049355.1 Roseateles sp. P5_E11
CCTCTACAAAGGGCTGGACCGGGCCGCCGTTGACGGATGCTACATAGACGCCGCTGGAGCTGACCTGATAGGCATAGTTCGGTGGTGCGCGGAAGTTCTTCGCGGCATTCAGGAAGACATGCTGTTTGCTGTCCAGGTTGAAGCGGGCACCGATTTGCGGCAGCGCCTTGCGGAACGAACGCGTAATGTTGAAGTCTTGGTAGACGTTGGCGCCCTTGGTATAGACGCCATTGACCAGCGTGTAGGTCGGGACCGGGGTCTCGCTAGCGTAGTTGGTCACGTCACGCGTCACATGCGGCAGGCGCAGGCCCAGCGAAATGAAGGCGCGGTCGTTCAACAGCGTGATCTGGTCGTTCAGGTAGATCTGGTAGGCGGTGCTGATCGTCTTGCTGTCGCGACCTTCGTAGCAGGTGCCGTCAGTGCGCTTGATGCAGCCGTCCTGCAGCCAGGGGTCCGCCGGCGTGCCGTCGGCATTGATGCGGACGCCCGGCTGGGTCTGGCGGTGCTGGGCACGCTCATACCACAGGCCCAGCTTCAGGTAGTGRCTGTCCAGCGTGGTGCTGAGTTCGCCGGTGATGCCGGGACGCATGGTCTTGGTCACGCTGGCGCGGCCCACGGCAACCTTGTCCAGCTTGTCGCCATCGCCATTGATGTCAATGGCGCCGCCAATCAGGCTAGTCCCCGAGCTACCGGTCTTGGCAGCGGTACCGGTTTCGTCAAGGATGACTTGCGACCAGCCGCCGTTGCCAAAGCCGTACCACATGTAGGGCTGGACCTTCAAATAAGTGTCCTGGGCGACCTTGAAGGAACCCGACACCGACGCAATCACGTTCTTGAACGGGTTCAGCGCCATGCCGTAGTAGACCGGCGACTGGGTGACGTCGGTCTGGGCCGTGCCGCCCACCGGTGTCTTCAGCGCCTTGAAGTTCGCGCCGTAGTCATAGTTGTAGCCATAGGGCGTGCCATTGGCATCAGAGCCAGAGGCAAAGGAGGCGGCGCAGCTGGAGAGCGGAACGAGCTGAGCTTGGCACAGGCTGACCGAGAAGATGTTCTGGTTGTACAAACGGTTGTACAGGATCGAGCCCAGGATGTGGTTGTCCTCGTTCAGGTCGAGCGTGAAGCCGGCGTCGACATGGTCCTTCTTGAGCTTGCCGACACCCTTCCACTTGTCGGCTTCGGCATGCGAATAGCTCAGGAAGACCTTGGCCCTGTTGTCCAGGAAACGACCCGTGTCGACACGCAGGAAGGAGCGGAACAGGTTCAGGCCGCCGAACGTCTGCGAGAAGCGGAGGCGGCTCGTGTCATTCGGGTCGCAGGTGATCATGCTCACGCTGCCGCCGGTGGCGCCGCTGTGGGGCGATTCCAGCTCGGGAGAGCCCTGGGCCACCGAAGCGGTACAGAGGTTCTCCTTGTCGATCATTTCCTGGGCGTAGAAAGCATAGCCGCCCGAATCGTTGACCGGCACGCCGTTCACCGTGAAGCCGATCTGATCGGAGCCGAAGCCGCGGATGCTCACGTCGCCGCCGTTTAGGCCGGTCGCGTCGTAGTTGTAGGTGTTCACGCCGGGCAGCTGCGCAATGCTCTGCAGCACGTTTCCGGTGGCGATTTCCTTTTCCATCGCGGCCTTGGTGATCGTGCTGCGGCCCTTCACGGAGTCGTCATTGATCATATTGCCACCGGCCAGCTTGGCACCGGAACCAATGACCGTGATCGTGCCCAGGCGGACGGCATCGTCCTTGGCGCGCGGTGCGGCCTCTTCCTTGGCTTGATCCACCGGCGCTTGCTGCGCGTACACCGTGCCGGTGGCCAGCACGGAAACTGCCAGGGCGGTGGCGGTCTTGCAGAATAGTCTGCTCTTCATTCCTAGACTCCTAGTGGGTGCGCCAAGCGCGCGGGCTTCAACGAGC
>NZ_JBFUMO010000827.1:0-1907 GCF_054049355.1 Roseateles sp. P5_E11
GCCACGACACCCTGCCCCAGGGTCGCCACCCACATCTCCCCCGGCGGTGTCTCGAGCAGGCTGGTGATCTGGCTGTTGCCCAGCAGGTCCTCGTTCGCGGCGACGCCGGCCTCCCGCATTTCGACGGCTGGCGCCTCGCCGTTGTCGGCGAGCACGAAGACGCCATCGTGCTTGCCGCCGGCCCAGATGCGCCCGGCGCTGTCCTGGGCCAGGGCCTGGGGCTGGACGACGCGGCCCACCGCCAGTGGCACGGCCTGCAGCGGCGCGCCCGCGGCCGCGCGGCGGAACAGGCCCGCGGCGCTACCGATCCAGAGCTGGCCGCGGCGATCAAGCAGCAGGGTCCAGACCTGGGTGCCGGCACCGGCCGCCCAGCCGCCCACGGTGCTGGCACGCTCGATGCGCCCGCTGTCGGGATCCAGGTGGTCCAGGCCGCCGTCGGTCACGACCCACAGCCCACCCGCGCCGTCGTCGGCAATCTGCCGCACGCTGACATGGCTCAGGCCCGCGGCGCCACCGACCGGGATGGCGACGAAACGGTCCGTCGTCGGGTCATGCCGAAGCAGCCCTGCCGCGCTCGTGCCCACCCAGAGCCGCCCCTTGGCATCGCCATGCAAGGACTGCACATAGTTGTCCGGCAGGGCGCCGGGGCGCTGCGCATCGGCCTTGTAGACCTTGAAGTGGTAGCCGTCCCAGCGCGCCAGACCGCCGAGCGTGCCCACCCACAGAAAACCCTGGCCATCTTCGGCCACGGCCGTCGCGATGGCATTGGGCAAGCCCTGCTCCTGGCTGAGATGCTGGAAGCTGATGTCGGCGAGGCTGGACCAGCGCTTGGGCGCCGGTGCYGCAGTTGCCTCAGTCAGGCAGAGGGCCATGACCAGGCACAGCGCCATGCGCCAGCCAGTGGAAAGCCGCAGTCGTAACTCGCGCAGGAACACAGCAGGCCGACACAGGGCGGGCCATCGCGGCCCGGAACCGGCGATTCTCATTCACGCCGGGCCGGCCGGCGGCAAAGACGTGGCCGGCTGACGGTCTATTTCGCCAGCGCGGCCGCTACTTGACCAGCCGGTTCATCTGCGCCGCATCGAAGGCCTCGTCGCGCTGGGCGTCATCGGGCACGCAGTCACCGATCGGCCGGCCGGCCTGGGTCGACAACTTGCAGACCGCGCTCCAAAGCAGCGCGATCTGGTGCTCGTGGCCCGAGGCGCTGTCGATGAGGCCGCGCATGGCCATCGCGACCGGGTCGTCACCCTGGGTCACGCCATAGGCCGAGAAACCCATCTTGGCGGCCGCCTCCTCGCGGGCCTGTTCGCTGGCGGCCTCGATGATGCGCGCCGGGTTGCCCACGGCTGTCGCACCTGCCGGCACCGGCTTGGTGACGACGGCACCTGAGCCGATGCGCGCACCGGCGCCGACCGTGAAGCCGCCCAGCACGCTGGCATTGGCGCCGACGATGACGCCCGGGCCCAGGGTCGGATGGCGTTTGGCGCCTTTCACGAGCGAGGTGCCGCCGAGCGTGACGCCCTGGTAGATGGTGCAGCCCTCGCCGATCTCGGCCATCTCGCCAATGACGATGCCCATGCCATGGTCGATGAAGACCTTGCGGCCGATGCGCGCGCCGGGGTGGATCTCGATGCCCGTCAGAAAGCGGCTCCAGTGCGAGACCCAGCGCGCCAGCCACTTGAAGCCACGCTGCCAGAACCAGTGAGCACGGCGGTGGAACATCAGCGCATGCAGGCCCGGGTAACAGGTCAGCACCTCCCACGCCGACCGGGCGGCCGGGTCGCGTTCGAGGATCAGGGCGATGTCTTCGCGCAGGCGCTGGAACATGGTGCAGCCAGGGGAGAAAGGCAGGCCAGTTTAGGTGGGGCTACTTTGAGCCTGCTGGCACTACGGTCTTCTGCATCTGT
>NZ_JBFUMO010000828.1:0-1903 GCF_054049355.1 Roseateles sp. P5_E11
ATGCAGCACCGGCGGTGGTGGCCAAGCCGGTCAGACCCAGAGGCAGGGACGCGGTCTTGAAGAAGTTGCGGCGGCTGAAGTCGGTCATGGGCGGGCTTGCAGAGGTTGCAGCGAGGAGTCGGCGGCGTGGCCGCTGCCGCGGCCCCACAGGCGGTCGTAAGGCCAGCCGGTCAGGTCTTCGACGATGCGGCGGCTGTCATCGGTCTCGGCTTCGGTCGCACCGCTGCGCAGGCGCTCGACCTCGTTGACGAGGACGGCATGCGTGCTGGCATTGAGGCGGAAGGTCCAGGAGGCGATCAGGCCGAACAGCATCATCAAGAGGGGCCCGCCCACCATCAGCCCGGTGATGGTCTGGATGGCCTCGGGGCTTTGCACGATGACCTCGCCGGGGCGGCTCTTGGGCGAGATGTAGCCGCCCAGGTCGATGATCCAGCCGCTGGCGATGATGGCCGCGCTCTGGGCCATCTTGCGCACCAACGTCATCACGCCGGCAAAGATGCCCTCGCGGCGTTGGCCGGTGACGGCCTCGTCGATGTCGGGCAGGTAGTTGTAGACCGACCAGGGCACGAAGTTCAGCGTGCCGCGGCCCAGGCCCGCGAGGACGATGGGCRCGAAGATCCAGAACACCAGGCTGAAGCTGCCGCTTGCCGGGTTCAGCGCGGTGAAGAGGTTGGTGCCCAGCGCCTTGAAGCCGGCATCGAAACCCTCGGGCCGCGACAGGAAGAAGCCCAGGTAGAGCAGCAGCGCCGCGCCGAACAGCGAGATGGCGAGGCGGTAGGCCAGCACGGGGCCGGTGCGGATGACGATCTGGATGGCCACCATCACCGAGATGAGCTGGGCCACGTACATGACCGTCATCAGCTGCGAGATGACGAGGGTCGCGCCCATCAGCACCGTCGCCACGAAGATGGGGAAGGCGGTGTTGAAGATGTCCTGCGACAGGTAGCCGCCCAGGTAGATGGACAGGTGCTGGCGGAAGGCGCGGATCTTCAGCGTCGAGAACAGGTCGCCGAACATCTTGACCGGCAGGGCCAGTGCGGCCTTCAGCGTCACGCCGCCATAGGTCTGCGACATGACCGCTTGTTCGCGCGTGCCGTAGGGGCGCTCCCACGTCGTCAACACGACGATCGTCACGACGACCGAAAAGATGCAGCCAAAGATGGCTGCCATCCAGAAGAAGGTGTCGGGCGAGTCCTTGCCGCCGAACTGGCTGATCAGCAGCGTGGGCAGGTAGGAGGCCAGGATGGCCGAGCTCTGCGCGACGATCATGCGCGCGCCGGCGAACTTGGCCTTGCGCTTGTAGTCCTTGGTCATCTCGGCCGCCAGCGTTTCCCAGGGGATGAGAAACATCGTGTACAGCAGCTCGAAGAAGATGAAGGCAAGCAGGTAGTAGGTGAACGTGTGCCCGGTGCGGAAGATCAGCGCGAAGCTGGGCAGCAGCGGGATGGTGACCAGCAGGAAGAGCTTGCGCCGGCCGATCTTGCGGCCCACCCAGGTGTGGCGCAGGTTGTCGGACACATAGCCGATCAGCGGGCAGGTGATGGCTTCGAGCAGGCGCGGCAGGCCGAGGATCAGGCCAGCGTCGACGGCGCTGAGGCCGCAGAAGGTGGTGAAGAAATAGAACAGCCAGCCGGTGATGACGGCCTGGGCGCCGGCGCCCAGCATGTCGCCGCTGCCCCAACCCCAGTAGTTGATCCAGGTGGGTTCTTTGGCGGCTGGGTGGAGGTTTCGGGTTGTCATGTCTGTGCTCTTTGAGCGCTTGTCTCAGCTGCTCTTGTTTTCTGCTGCGAGTGGTGCGGGGATTTCGCCCCCGCAGGCGAGTCACTTTCTGGGCCGCCAGAAAGTAACCAAAGAGCTTCCCCCTGACCGCCCCGCCCTACGCTTCGCTGCGGGTCCCCTGCGG
>NZ_JBFUMO010000829.1:0-1901 GCF_054049355.1 Roseateles sp. P5_E11
CCTGTTCAGGCTTGGATGAGCGTCGCGATGGCATCGCTGGCACGCTGCGCGGTGTCTTGCCGCAGCAGCTCGTGAAGTTGGACAAAGCGCTCGTGCAGGGCGGCACGGCGCGCTGCATCGGCAAGCAGGCTTTCCGCCTCCCGCGCCAGGTTGTCGGGTGTGCAGGCGTCCTGGATCAATTCAGGCACCAGGAACTCGCGCGCCAGGATGTTGGGCAGGCCCACCCAGGGCTGCAGGCCGCGGCCCTTCATGCGCCACCAGTTCAGCGCGTTCATGCGGTAGGCGATGACCATGGGACGCTTGAACAGGGCCGCCTCCAGCGTGGCGGTGCCGCTGGCCAGCAGCGTCAGGTCGCAGGCCGCCAGGGCCGTGTGGGACTGGCCGTCGATGAGCTGGATGTCGACCCCCGTCAGCATGGGCTCGATGAGACCGCGCAGGCCCGGCACGACGGGCATGACAAAGCGGCGGCCGGGCCGGGCGAGCAGCTTCGCCGCACCGATCAGCGCCGGCGCGATGTAGTTGATCTCGCTCCTGCGACTACCAGGCAGCAGGGCAATGACGGTGTCGGCTTCGGCCAGGTCCAGCGCCTCACGCGCTGCGGCGCGTGGTGGCTCCATCGGAATCGCATCCGCCAAAGGATGGCCCACGTAGGTTGCGCCGATGCCAGCCTTGTGCAGGATCTCTGGCTCAAACGGGAAAAGGCACAGCACGTGGTCGGCCGCCGCCTTGATCTTCACGACCCGCTCCGGCCGCCAGGCCCAGATGGACGGGCAGACGAAGTGGACCGTCTTGATGCCGGCCTCGCGCAGCCGCGTTTCCAGCCCGAAGTTGAAGTCGGGCGCGTCAACGCCGATAAAGACATCGGGCCGGTTCGAGATGAGGCGCGTGCCCAGTTGTTTGCGGATGGACAGCAGCTCGCGGATGTTCAGCAGCGCGTCGACATAGCCAAAGATGGAGAGCTTGCTGTGCGGCCACCAGGTCTCGAAGCCCTGGGCGATCATCTTGGGGCCGCCGATGCCTTGCGAGGTCAGCCCGGGCCAGCGCGCGCGCAGGCCCTGCAGCAGCAGGCCGGCCAGCAGATCACCGCTGGCCTCGCCGGCCACCATGCCGAGGCGGGGCGCGGTCTGCATTGGGCTACCGAACAATGCCGCGCGTGGAGGCGGCGAGGAAGTTCAGCATCAGGTCGATGTCACCATCTGCCGCGCCGGCTTCCGTGCCACGCAGCGCTGCAATGCCGGCCTTGGCCTCATCCAGCGTGTGGCCGCTGCGGTAGAGCAGCTTGTAGATCTGGCGGATGACGCCGATGCGCTCGCTGCTGAAGTCGCGCCGCTTCAGGCCGACGATGTTGACCGCACGCGCCGCGAGCGGGTTGCCGTCCACGGTCATGAAGGGCGGCACGTCCTGGGCCACATGGGCCTGGAAGCCGATCATGGCGTGGTCGCCGATGCGCATGCGCTGCAGCACGCCGGTCAGGCCGCCAATGGTGACCCAGTCGCCCACCTGTACATGGCCCGCAAGCGTGGCGTTATTGGCCAGCACGCACTCGTTGCCGACGACGACGTCATGGGCCAGGTGGCAGTAGGCCATGATCCAGTTGTCGTTGCCGACCGTCGTCTCGCCGCGGTCCTGCACGGTGCCGATGTTCAGCGTGCAGAATTCGCGCACCGTGTTGCGGTCGCCGATGACCAGCTTCGTCGGCTCGCCCGCGTACTTCTTGTCCTGGTTGGCAGCACCGATGGAGCTGAACTGGAAGAAGGTGTTGTCGCGGCCGATGGTCGTGTGGCCTTCGATGACGACATGCGGGCCGACCTTGGTGCCGGCGCCGATCTTCACGTGCGGGCCRATCAGCGTGTAGGCGCCGACCTCGACCGACGAGTCCAACTCGGCGGCCGGGTCGACGA
>NZ_JBFUMO010000830.1:0-1895 GCF_054049355.1 Roseateles sp. P5_E11
AGGTACTCGTAGGCATCGCCCAAAAGGTCACTGCCGGTCGGAAGCTCGCTGAGCCCTTCGGCGATCTTTTGGACGATGGCGCACAGCTTGGCATTGCGATCCGCATAGCTCTTGCCCAGCTTGGTCGACGCCAGATCGATTTCCGAGAACAGCCCCTGGAACGTGCTCTCGAACGACTCCGTCTCGATGTACTTGAAGCCCGCCTGCAGCGTGTTCAGCAGATCGATGCTTTGCGTGCGGGCCATGTGGGCCACGCTGCTCCACAGGTGGGGCGGTTGGATCACATAGTGCACCTTGCGGCGCATCTGCTTCTCGAACGCCGACACGTCGGCCTGGTTGGCCGCGTACCAGGCTGCCAGAGGCACCAGCGGCTCGTCCGCATCCGGCCTCGGGTAGTCACTGCCCAGTTCTTTCTTCGCGGCGGTCTCGTAGTTGTCCGACAGGTAGCGCAGGAACAGGAACGACAGCATGTAGTCGCGGAAGTCGTCCGCATCCATCGCGCCGCGCAGTTGGTCGGCAATGGCCCACAGCGTCTTGCCCAGTTGTTTCTGTTTTTCTTCGGTCATGGTTATCGGTTGCGGCGTGGCAATTCGCTGCAGGGGGTATCGGGGATCAGTTCGTTCATGCTGTGGCGACGGGAGCTGCCTTGGCGGCAGGCTTGCCAAAGATGTCCGGCAGCGTGAACTCGTAGCGCCCCAGGAAGGCATCGAGGATCTGTCGGAACAGTCGCTTGTTGTCGTCCACCATTTCCGCCGGCTGGTAAACGTCGTATTTGCCGTGGCTCAGCAGGTTCAGTGCGCGGGCAAACAGGTCCTCATCGTCCAGACCGTGAATGCAGGAGGAGAAGTCGTCATTGCCGAAGAAAGTGGCCGTCTTCTCCAGGATGCTGCGCAGCATGTTGAAGTGATAGGTGTAGAGCTTGCCGGCGTCGGCCGCCTTCTTGATCTCGGCCAGCATGGCCACGTGGTGGAAGAACGGCGTGTCGTCCGTAGCCCGCAGCGTGTAGGTGCTGCCGCGCTCCGGGCGGTGCAGGAAGTACTTCTTGTGATCGCTCTTCTTCAACTCGTTGCACACCACATTGAAGAACAGCGCGTGGTGGGACGACACCACTGCCTTGATGGGGGCAGGCACCATGCGCGGCGAATTCTCCGCGTCRCCCGGCCCATCTGCCACTACCGCTTCGGGGCGTGTTCTGCTCCTGGCCTTGCGCAGCAGCTTGGCCAAGTCGCTGGCCACGGCAATCGCGTTGTTGTCGTCCAGCGAAGTGATGGGGTCGTCGATGTAGAGATGCTTGACCCACTGGTACGACTCGGCCCCGTCGATCACGCGCTCGCAGATGGCCATGAACACGCACCAGATGAAGATGTTCTCTTCCCCGCGCGACACCTTGATGTGCAGCGCCTCATCCTTGCGAAAGCTAACCGTCCACTGGTCGTAGTCGATGTCGAACAGAAAGTCCGCGTAGCGCGCCAGGTAGTGGCCGATGCGCTCGTCCAGGGCCAGTTCCTTCAGACCTTTGAAGAACTGCGAGTCGGTGTTGATGTGCAGCCGCCGCTCACTGTCTTTCTCCAGGTCGTTGTCCCAGGAGAACAGGTCTTCGGTGAAGGCGTTGAAGTACAGCGTGTCGGGCTGGCCTTTGTTCTTGCGCTTGCCCGCGTCCTTGAAGGCCATCGACAGCCGGGTCTTGCCCGTTCCGTTGTAGGCGTAGAGCAGGACAAAGTCTTGGCCTCCGCCGTTCAGGTCGTCGCGCAGCCGGGCGACCAGCCGGCGCATGTCACTGAAGCGGTGAATCTTCGGCTTGTCGCTCATGCCTCAAGCGCTTGTGACGGGAAAAGCTGCTGCATCAAGCCCTTCTTGTGGGTCTCGAGGGCTTTCAGTCTTTCGGCGGCAGCGGT
>NZ_JBFUMO010000831.1:0-1893 GCF_054049355.1 Roseateles sp. P5_E11
CCGGCAGCGCTTCGGGCAGGGCCGCAAGCTCGCGAAAACTGTCGGTCTCGATGTGGAAGACCCGCACCGGCTCAACCCGCTTTCAGCAGCCGCGCGGCGTCCAGCGCGAAGTAGCTCAGCACGCCGTCGGCGCCCGCGCGCTTGAAGGCCAGCAGCGACTCCATCATGACGGCGTCATGGTCCAGCCAGCCATTGGCCGCGGCGGCCTTGACCATCGCGTATTCGCCGCTGACCTGGTAGGCAAAGGTCGGCACGCGGAACTCGTCCTTCACGCGGCGCACGATGTCCAGGTAAGGCATGCCGGGCTTGACCATCACCATGTCGGCGCCCTCGGCCAGGTCCAGGGCCACCTCGCGCAGGGCTTCGTCGCTGTTGCCGGGGTCCATCTGATACGTCTTTTTGTCAGCCTTGCCGAGGTTGGCAGCCGATCCCACCGCGTCGCGGAAGGGGCCATAGAAGCTGCTCGCGTATTTGGCGCTGTAAGCCATGATGCGCGTGTGAATGTGGCCTGCGGCTTCCAGCGCCTGGCGGATGGCGCCGATGCGGCCGTCCATCATGTCACTGGGCGCAACGATATCGACGCCGGCATCTGCCTGTACCAGGGCCTGTTTGGCAAGGATCTCGACGGTCGGGTCGTTGAGGATGTAGCCGGTCTCGTCGATGACACCGTCCTGGCCATGGCTGGTGAAAGGGTCCAGAGCCACGTCGGTCAGCAYGCCGAGTTGCGGGAAATGTTTTTTTACCTCGCGCACCGCGCGCGGCACCAGGCCATTCGGATTCAGCGCTTCGGCGCCGTCGGGCGTCTTCAGCGCGGCGTCGATGACGGGGAAAAGGGCGATGACGGGCACGCCCAGTTCGACGCACTGCTCGGCCGTGCGCAGCAGGTGGTCCAGGCTCTGGCGCGACACGCCGGGCATGGAAGCCACGGCGTCCAGACGGTTCTCGCCCTCATGGATGAAGACGGGGAGGATGAGGTCGCTGGCACTCAGCGCATGTTCACGCACGAGGGCGCGCGTGAAGGCGTCGCGACGCAGGCGCCGCGGGCGCGCCGCAGGGAAGGCGGAGGGAGAAAAAACGTAGCGGGCCAAGTCGAATCCTCAGGCTGCGGGGGGTGCGGCCCGGCGCGTGATGGTTGACACATCCAGACGTCATTTATTCCTGACGTCACCGCTCAAGCGCGCTAAACTTGTTTTTGAATGATAGCCGCAAGGTGGTCGTTCCCTGCTTTTCCTCCCTGAGCAGGAGCCTTAGCGTGATGACAGCGATAAGGCTTTCTCGGCCCCGGTCTTGAACCGGGGCTTTTTTTTGGTGTTCACCGGACTGTTGTGTCGCGGAGCGACCCAACCCGCACCTTCGTGCGGTGTGCCTGCGGCCCATGTCCGACTCTCCCCCAAGCCCGTCCGCGCTGCGGCCGTGCTTGACGCCGGTGCTGCCCATAATGGCTGCATGCTCTGGGTCAAAGCCTTTCACATCGTCTTCGTCGCCGCCTGGTTTGCCGGCCTTTTCTATTTGCCGCGCATCTTTGTGAACCTGGCCATGGTGCCGGCCGACAGCCATGCCGAACGTGAGCGCCTGCTTTTGATGGCGCACAAGCTGCACCGCTTCAGCAGCATCCTGATGGGCGTGGCCCTGCTGCTCGGCATCTGGGTGCTGGTGGGCTGGGGCGCCAGCCGCTTCGCCGGCAGCTATTGGCTGCACGTCAAGATGCTGCTGGTCGTCGGCGTGATCGGCTACCACCACATGAACCGACGCCTGCTGCGCAGCTTCGAGACGCTGTCCAACAAGCGCAGCCACCGCTGGTTCCGCGTCTACAACGAGACGGCCGTGCTGCTCTTCGCGGCCATCGTCGTGCTGGTGACCGTCAAGCCCTTCTGAGGTCGGAAGTGCGTCGCC
>NZ_JBFUMO010000832.1:0-1891 GCF_054049355.1 Roseateles sp. P5_E11
GAGCTTGGGCAGCGTCTCGTGCGTGTTGGCGATGGAGCCGCTCGGCGTCGAATAAAAAGCCAGGCGAGCTGGCGGCGAGTCGGCCTCGAAGGCACGCACCGTGTCCAGCCGGCCGACGCTCAAAGCGCCCATGCGCTCGCGCAGCGCGGCTTCCAGCGCGTTCTCCCAACCCTGGGCGATGTGCAGCTTGGTCCACAGGCCTTGCAAGCCATCAAGGCCATGCTTGGCCAGCCAGGGCTTGAGCTTGCCCTCGGTCTGCACCTTCTCCTGCAGGGCCTTCAGCGCTTCGAGCCGAGCGGTCAGGTCGGACTGCCGGGCGAGCTGGGCGTTAGTGTCCTGCTGGGCGTTGCGGCGCTGCTCTTCGAGTTGCGGCACCTGCTCGGCCAATTCCTGCAGGCGAGCGTCGGACAGATCGCGCGCCTCGTCGGCTGCAGCACTGCGTTCGCGCAGGGCTTCCAGGGCTTCGTGATCAGGAGCACCCAGCGCGCGCGACTCGGCCGTCAGCTTGTCCTCGCGCTGGCGCAGCGCCTTCGCCTGCTCGTCCACGCTGCGGCTCTCGGCGGCCAGCACCTGGATCTGCTGCTGCACCTGGGCGACCAGGGCACGCTGCTCGTTGGCTCGGGCCTGGGCGGCACGCACGGCGTCCTCGCTCTGCGGCAGCTGGGCCTGCTGTTCCTCGGCCTGGGCGGCCAGGATCTCGCTCTGTTCGTCGGCGCCGGCAATCTGCTYGGCAATGCCTTCCAGCTCGGCCTTGGCCTGCTCGACGCGCTCGCGCCACTGGCCGTCCTGCGTGTGCAACTCGGCCAGGCGGGCCTGTGCGCGGTTGCGGCTCTCGACGACAAAGCGGATGCGCTCTTCCAGCCGGCTCACTTCGAGCTGGGCCTCGGCGTAGCGGCCTTGTGACGCGTGCAACTCGTCGCCCGCCGCATAGTGGGCCTGGCGAACTTCTTCCAGCGTGGCCTCGACGGCGCGCAGCTCGGCAGTGCGCGACTCCAGCGCATTCAGCGCCTCGGCGTGTGCCGCCTTGACGCGCGTCGCCTCGTTGCCGGCGTCGCGCAGTTTCAGAAACCACAGCTGGTGCAGCTTCAGCGTGCCGCTGTCCTGCAGGCTGCGATAGCTCGCCGCGACCTCGGCCTGGCGTTCCAGCTTCTCCAGATTCGCGTTCAGCTCGCGCAGGATGTCGTCGACGCGGGTCAGGTTCTCGCGGGTGTCCTTGAGACGGTTCTCGGTCTCGCGGCGGCGTTCCTTGTATTTGGACACGCCGGCCGCTTCTTCCAGGAACAGGCGCAGCTCTTCCGGCTTGCTCTCGATGATGCGCGAGATGGTGCCCTGGCCGATGATGGCGTAGGCCCGCGGCCCCAGCCCCGTGCCCAGGAAGACGTCCTGCACGTCGCGGCGGCGCACCGGCTGGTTGTTGATGAAGTAGCTGCTGGTGCCGTCACGCGTCAGCACGCGCTTGACGGCGATCTCGGTGAACTGGTTCCACGGGCCGCCGGCGCGGGCGGATTGGTTGTCGAACACCAGCTCCACGCTGGAGCGCCCCGCGGGCTTGCGGTTGCCCGAGCCGTTGAAGATGACGTCCTGCATGGACTCGCCACGCAGCTCGCTCGCCTTGCTCTCGCCCAGCACCCAGCGCACCGCATCCATGATGTTGGACTTGCCGCAGCCGTTGGGCCCGACGACGCCGACGAGTTGCCCAGGCAACTGGAAGGTCGTGGGTTCAGCAAAGGATTTGAAGCCGGCCAGCTTGATCGAATTCAGCCGCATGAAGCTCGCGCGTAAGCCCTTGATTTGGCTAAAGAAAAGCGCCTTTCAGGGGCGCTTCAACGGGGTCGGATGATAGCATTCGCACCCTCTCTGATTGACCCTGCATCATGGCTACCAAGAAGTC
>NZ_JBFUMO010000833.1:0-1886 GCF_054049355.1 Roseateles sp. P5_E11
GACCCACTGCGCCTCGGCGAAGTCGCTCGGCGACTCCTGCACGCGAATCGGGTCGCCCAGGCCGGCGTCGGTGCGCAGCGTCTTGCCCAGGCGCTGGCTGTTGCGGCTGATCAGCTCGTTGGCGGCGTCCAGGATGTGGCCGAAGCTGCGGTAGTTCTGCTCCAGCTTGATGACTCGTCTGACGCGGTACTCGCGTTCGAAATCGGCCATGTTGCCGACGCGGGCACCGCGAAAGGCATAGATGCTCTGGTCGTCGTCGCCCACCGCCAGGATGCTCTGGCCGTTGTCCAAGCCCGGCGGCGCGAACATCTTCAGCCAGGCGTACTGCAGCTTGTTGGTGTCCTGGAACTCGTCGACCAGGATGTGGCGAAAGCGGTGCTGATAGTGCTCGCGCACCGAGGCGTTGTCGCGCAGCAGTTCATAGCTGCGCAGCATCAGCTCGGCGAAGTCAACCACGCCCTCGCGCTGGCACTGGTCCTCGTAGTTGGCGTAGATCTCGACGAGGGTCTTGGTCTGCTCGTCACGCTGCTCCACGTCGCCGGGGCGCTGGGCGTCTTCCTTGCGGCCGGCAATGAACCAGCCGACCTGCTTGGGCACAAAGCGCTCCTCGTCGAGCTTCATCGCCTTGATGACACGCTTGACGGCCGAGGTCGTGTCGCTGGCGTCCAGGATCTGGAAGGCCTGGGGCAGATTGGCCAGCTTCCAGTGCGCACGCAGGAAGCGGTTGCACAGGCCGTGGAAGGTGCCTATCCACATGCCGCGCACATTGAAGGGCAGCATGGTCGAGAGACGCGTCAGCATCTCCTTGGCGGCCTTGTTCGTGAACGTCACGGCCATGATGCCGCCCGGGCTGACCTGGCCGGTCTGCAGCAGCCAGGCGATGCGGGTCGTCAGCACACGGGTCTTGCCCGAGCCGGCACCGGCCAGGATCAGCGCGGGTTCCGGCGCCGCGGTCACTGCGGCGAGTTGTTCGGGGTTGAGGTTGCGCAGCAGGGGGCTGGAAGCAGCGTCGACCACAGCGTCGACAGGGGAAGAAGTCATCCCGGCATTCTAGGGAAGCCCCTCGTTACAGCCTGGCCGGCGCCCGCCGCTGACCGTGCGGGGTCGTTGGGGATACTTCTGGTTTTCCCCTAAAGCACTTTCGGAATGCCACGTCTCACTCTCGCCCTCGGCACCATCGCCCTCACCCTCGCCTCGCAGTCCACCCAGGCCCAGGACACGCCCGACGGCAAATGGCACGGCGGGCTCAGCGTCTCCGGCGCAATGGCCAGCGGCAACAGCAGCAGCCGCACATTGGCCGCCAATGCGGATGCCAGCGTCGCGACGGCCGAAGACAAGCTCAGCCTCTACGGCATCGCCAACTACGGCCGCAACAAGAACGCGGGCGTCGACACCACCACCGCCGACCTGTTGCGCCTGGGCGGCCGCTACGACTTCAACCTCGGCCCGCAGTGGTTCTCCTTTGGCGGCGCGGAAGGCGAAACCAACAAGGCCGGCGGCGTGCGCGACCGCTACAGCCTCAACGGCGGCGCGGGCTACCACCTGGTGAAGGACGATGCCAACAGCTGGGACGTCTTCAGCGGTCTCGGCTACACCGCCACCCGCCTGACGGACGGCAGCGAGGCCAATGGCGCGCAAGTGCTGTTCGGCGAAGAGTCCAGCCACAAGGTCAGCGAGACGACGACGCTGAAGCAGCGCCTCGTCTACTACCCCGGCGGCGGCGACCTCGGCAACCGCGCCACCTTCGACGCCGGGCTGGCCACGCAGATCATCGCCGGATGGACGCTCAACGCCGGCCTGTCCAGCCGCTACACCGGCCACGTGCCCGTGGGCACCAAGAAGACGGACAACCTGCTGACCGTGGGCTTCGGCTACAAGTTTTGAAC
>NZ_JBFUMO010000834.1:0-1885 GCF_054049355.1 Roseateles sp. P5_E11
GCCCGAGAGCGGTGCCGGGATGGACGGGCTTACTTCACGTCCTTCCAGTACGAGGCGTTCAGTCGCCAGGCAAACACGGTCAGGATGGACAGGAAGATCAGCACGATCACGCCGAGCTGAAAGCGCTGGCCCTGCGCGGGCTCGCCCATCCACTGCAAATAGGCAACCAGGTCGGCCACGGCTTCGTCGTACTGGCGCTCGGACAGCGTGCCGGGCGTCAGTTGCTGGTAGCCGGCGAAGACGTGGGTCTTCTTGTCGTGGTCGTGCGGGTCGGCCACTTCCTCGAACTTGGCGGCGCGCTGGCCTTGCAGCTCCCACATCACATGCGGCATCGCGACGCTGGGGAAGGCCATGTTGTTCCAACCGGTGGCCTTGGTGTCGTCGCGGTAGAAGCTCCGCATGTAGGTGTAGAGGTAGTCCGCACCCGAGCCCTTGGCACCGTCGGCACGCGAGCGGGCGATGACGCTCAGGTCGGGCGGGTTGGCGCCGAACCAGGCCTTGGCGTCCTTGGGGTCGATGCTGACCTTCATGGTCTCACCGACCTTCTCGGCCGCGAACAGCAGGTTGTTCTTGATGTCGGCCTCGGACAGGCCGATGTCGCGCATGCGGTTGTAGCGCATGTAGGCGGCCGAGTGGCAGTTCAGGCAGTAGTTGACGAACAGCTTGGCGCCGCTTTGCAGCGCCGCCATGTCCGACATCTTTTCCTTGGGGAACYTGTCCCACTCGATGCCGCCGGTGTTGGCCTGGGCGGCACCCACGAAGCCCAGGGTGGCCAGCAGGAGAGCGATCAGCTTTTTCATTGGTGTTGTTGCTCCGCGGCTCAGTGGGCGTGGAAGGTCACACGGTCCGGCACGGCCTTGGGCGTGCCGAGGCGGCTCCACCAGGGCATCAGCAGGAAGAAGCCGAAGTAGAACAAGGTGCCCACCTGGGCGACCAAGGTGCCCACGTCGCTCGGCGGCTGGATGCCGAGGTAGCCCAGCCACAGGAAGAAGACGACGAAGACGGCATACACATACTTGTGCCAGTCGGGGCGGTAGCGGATCGATTTGACCGGGCTGTGATCCAGCCAGGGCAGGAAGAACAGGATGATGACCGCGCCACCCATGACGACCACGCCCCAGAACTTGGCGTCGAAGACCTTGAGCAGGAAGATCAGCACGGCGGCCGCCACCAGCAGGGCCACCTTGGCGGCACCGCCGAACTTGCCCTTCAGGAAGCTCACGACGGCCGCGACGGCGACGACGCCGCACAGCACGTTGACCATGGTGTCGGTCGTGGCGCGCAGCATCGAGTAGAACGGCGTGAAGTACCAGACCGGGGCGATGTGAGCCGGCGTCTTCAGCGGGTCGGCCGGGATGAAGTTGTTGTACTCCAGGAAGTAGCCGCCCAGTTCCGGCGCGAAGAACAGGATGGCGGTGAAGGCCATCAGGAAGATGCAGACGCCATAGATGTCGTGCACCGTGTAGAACGGATGGAAGGCGATGCCGTCCAGCGGGATGCCGGTCTTCGGGTCCTTGTGCTTCTTGATCTCGACGCCGTCGGGGTTGTTGGAACCGACGTCGTGCAGGGCCAGCAAGTGGGCCACCACCAGGCCCAGCAGCACCAGCGGCACGGCGATGACGTGGAAGCTGAAGAAGCGGTTCAGGGTCGCGTCGCCAACCACGTAGTCGCCGCGGATCAYCAGCGCCAGGTCCGGGCCGACGAAGGGCACGGCAGCGAACAGGTTCACGATGACCTGGGCGCCCCAGTAGCTCATCTGGCCCCATGGCAGCAGATAGCCCATGAAGGCTTCGGCCATCAGGCACAGGAAGATCGCGCAGCCGAAGATCCAGACCAGCTCACGCGGCTTGCGGTAGCTGCCGTAGATCAGGCCGCGGAACATGTG